>DASUSA010000266.1:0-3579 GCA_036375335.1 Candidatus Limnocylindria bacterium | reverse complement strand
CCCACTTTACGAACCTCCAGCCCCGGCGTCGAACGGCGGTCCGCAGCGCGGCCGAGCGCTCCAATTTGAAGGCGGCGAGCGGGCGCCGCTCGTCGGCGAGGGCCAGGAACCGGAACACCCGGTCGTCGTCGGGGATCTGCTCGCCGATCGCCGACAGGCTCCGATGGAGCCGTGCGGTCCAGTCGAGTTGCCAGAGGAACACCATCTTGCCGCGGTCGTACCAGGCGAGATCGACCGCATCGAGGACCTCCGCCGGACCGCGAAGCGCCTTCGTGAGCGGCGTCGTCTTCTCCTGATCGGAGAGCAGATCGGCGAGCACGCTGGCCCGGCCCGCGTACGCGGTGCCGAGGCCGCGCCGGCGGAGCTCGCGCCCGACTTGCACCTTGAAGCCGATCCGGTGGCCGGTGTCGATCAGGCTCGCCGCAAGGAGGGTCTGCTCGAGCTGGCGCTTCGCGAGGGTGTCCTCCTCGCGGAGCCGCCAGCGACCGTCGTCGCCCTGCACCCCGTACGCGGCGATGCAGCGCTCGACGAGCTCGCGGTCCGGCGTCTCGACGCCGCGGAATAGCCCGTACGCGCGCTTCAGGAGCGAGCGCGTGTCGACGTCGCGTGCCGCCGAGAGAACGCCCCACACGCCCCACTCGACGCGATCGTCGAGCGGCGCGTGGTCGTCGCTCCCGTTGATCAGGCCGTAGAGCGGGTCCTCCTTGTCGGCGCCGTCGAGCCGCTCGATCCCCGAGCGCCGCCCGTCGCCGAGCGCCGAGCGGAAGTGGTCGAGGAACAGCTCGAGCTCGGACACGCCGCCGGCGCGCGCGAGCGCGAGCGGCGCGAGCAGTCCGCGATCGGCGAGCGCGTTCAGCGCGGCCACCGCGGCGCGGTCGGCGGGGATCGGCTCGCCGCGCGCGACGATCGCGGCGTGCACACCGCCCCGCATCGTCTCCTCGAGGGTGAGCGAGTCGGCGCTGCGCTGGTCCTTGAGCAGCGGTACGTCGCGGTCGAAGTCGAGAATCGCGACCGCGCCCGAGCTTCCGCCGATCGCGGTCTGCAGCGTGTCGCGCTGGTAGAGGATCCCCCGCAGGCGGTAGCCCGAGCCGGCGCCCGCGAGCGCGCACGCGGCGACGGTCGCGCCGTCGGCGTGCGGCACGTACACCACGCACGGCGCGCCCTCCTTGGATCCGCGATGCGCGTCGAGGAGTGCGGTGCGCAGCGTCCGGAGCAAGCGCTCGCGGCCGGCGAGCCGGCCATCCGCGTCGGCGCTCGGATCGTCCTGCGCGCCGGCGAGCACGACCGAGGCGACGTAGGCCCACCCGCCGAGCGGATCGTCGATCGGCGCCTGCACGAGGACGAGCTCGGCCAACCCCTTGAGCGCGGGCGCCGAGCGCGCCGGCGGGTTGGCGGTCAGCCATGCGGCGAGCTCCCGCGCGGTGCGCTCGAACTCGAGCCAGACGTTCACCTCGCGGGACTGAGCGGCCTGCCCACGGCGGGCGCGGCCCTTCTCGATGCGGAGCGGCGCGCCGTGACCGGCGACCGCGTTCAGCCGGCTGCCCGAGACGATGACCTCGAGCATGCAGAGCCGGAGGAACGCCTTGACCGGGCCGTCCGGAAGGGCCGTCTCGATCGCGCGGAGCGTGCCCATGAGCGCCGCGAGGTTCCGCGGCGTGTAGAGCGCCGCGATGCTCTGGGCGAGCACCCGCCGCTCCTCCGTCGCGCCGAAGCGCTCGACGAACTGCCAGTACGCAAGGCCGTCGCCCTCGACCTTGCGGGCCCGGGCGTCGTCCTCCTCGGCGGTCGGCTCGATGAGCAGGGCCCGCCCCTCGCGCGCGCAGATCGTGCAGCGAAATGCCTTCTTCGTGGGCGCCGGTGCGTCGCGCTCCCAGAGGAACGCCTCCACGACCACCGGCCCGCGGCAGGTCCCGCAGTGCGAGCCGTAGAGGTCGCGCATCACGACGCGATGCGCCGGGCCCGCGAGCGTGCTGTCCGCGACGGCCTCGAGCGCCGTCGTCACATCGGCGAGCGAGGGTGCCTGGGCGATCACGCCGCGAGCCCACGCGCCGATGGCCGATGTCGACCGCGCGATGCCGACGCGGTCCCGGCGAGACGCGGCGTCAGCCGCGGAGAACGGATACGCGAGCGGATCGAGGACGATGGCCCGCTCCATGGTGTACGCGTTCGCGTACGCCTCGGCGACGGCCTGTGGGAACGCGGTGCCGAATCGGTGGAGTGGCCTTGGAAGCGGAGCGGTCTCGACGGGAACGAAACTGTCGAGCCGTTCCACCGTCATTGCAGATCGAAGACTAGGGCCCGTTTGCCATCGAGCACCACACCCGCGCGCTTTCCGTCCGCGGAGGCGGTCAGGTCCTGGACCTGGCCATCGATGCCGAGCGCGTCAGCGGTCCCGTCCGCGGCGATGGCCCACACGACGTCGGCGCCGTCCCACACGAGGGTGCGCAGGCCCGGCACAAGCTTGCGGCCGTCGGTGAGCGCGGCCTGCCAGCGCTGCGCGCCGTCCGGACCCGTGGCGATGACCTTGTCCTTGTCGAGCTGATAGAGGGTGCCGTCGGCGCCGAACGACACGTCGCGCACCGGTGGACCGACCTTCTGCAGCGTCGCGGTTGGGTTGGCGTCGTGCGGCGCGAAACGGTACGTGCCCTGATCGGTGATGACCGCGCCCCGGTCGCCCTTCGGGTCCATCGCGAGATCCTGGGCCGCGCCGGGGACCGAGATGACGCCGCGGATCGCGCGCTCGCCGAGCCGCAGCACCTCGACGTCGGTCTTGCCGGCGCTCGTCGTCGCGATGAACAGCTCGGCCCGGTCGGTCACCGCGATGAACCCACCGGCCGCGGGCGTCACGATCGGGAACGGGTCGCCGAGGATCGCCCCATCCGGCGCGCGCGCGCCGATGAGCCCGCCGCCGGAACCGGCCACGCCGCTCGCGCTCTTGGACACCGCGATGAAGGCCCGCGCCCCGGGGACATTGACGAACGCCGTCTGCGTGATCGCCGACGGGAACCGCAGCAGCTGGTTCGAGCCGAGGGTCGACATGAACGAGGGAACGAACAGCACCGTCGCGGACGCGCCTCCCGCGAGCAGCCACGCGCTGTCCGCGCTGAACAGGAGCGCGGAGATGCCCGAGCTGAACTTCGGCAAGGCCGCGAGCACGCCGGTCGCGGCGTCGAAGACGGCGAGCGTCCCGTCGTCGCTGCCCATCGCGATCCACTTGCCGTCCGGCGACATCGCGATGCGGCGCGCCGAGCCCGGACCGTTGATCACCCGGGAGGGCTCGCGCCACAGTTCGACGTCCGGCACCGCGCCGCCGCGCGCGAACGCGTACGTGTGCTCCTCGACGACCGTGGCGACGTCGATGCCCTTCGGCTTCAGGGCCGCCGCCGCGGCGTCCGCCTGGGCCTTCGCCGGATAGGTCGCGACGCGCACGAGGAACGGCGCGACGTGGGTGGTCGAGATGACCGTGCCGATCTTCTTCGCCGCGGCATCCGCGTCGGCGGCCGTCGCATACGGGCCGGCCTGCAGCGCGAACTGCGAGTCTGACGTCGACGTGACGGTGAACGACCGGCCCCTGGTCAC
>DASUSA010000265.1:0-4966 GCA_036375335.1 Candidatus Limnocylindria bacterium | reverse complement strand
CCGAGTGGCTGCATGTCGTCGATCTCGACGGCGCCCGCACCGGACGGCCCGCGAACCTCGATCACATCCGCGCGATCTCCAACCGGTTCACCGTCAAGCTGCAGGCCGGCGGCGGCATCCGCGACTTCGACACGGCCGAGGCCTTCGCCGAGGCAGGCGTCTCGCGCATCGTCGTCGGCACTGCCGCGATCCGCGACCGGGAGCTGATCGACCGGCTGGTGGACCGTCATGCCGACGGCATGGCCGTGGCAGTGGACGCGCGTAATGGGATGGTCGCCGCGTCGGGCTGGACCGAGACCACGAACGTGAAGGCCGCAGACCTCGCCCGCGACCTCGCGATCCAGGGCGTGCCGACGATCATCTACACGAACGTCTCCGTCGACGGGACGCTCCAGGGCGTCGACCTCGCGTCCACCGAGGCGGTCGCGCGCGCGTTCGGCGGCGACGTCATCTACTCCGGTGGCATCGGCTCGGTCGCGGACGTCACCGCGCTGGCGAAGCTTCGGCACCGCGGATTGCGTGGCGTCATCGTCGGCCGCGCGATCTACCTCGGCCGCTTCACCCTCGGTCAGGCCATCGCCGCCGCGCGAGCGGCCTGATGCTCGCGACGCAGCCCCGGCCGGACGTCGAGCCGCGCTCCGAGACCGACACCATCGTGGTGACCGATCTCGTGAAGCGCTACAAGAGCGCGGAGCTCAACGCGGTCGACGGGATCAGCTTCACCGTCCGGGCGGGGGAGCTCTTCGCTCTGCTCGGGCCGAATGGCGCAGGCAAGACGACGACGATCTCGATCCTCACCACGACGCTCGCGCCGACGTCCGGTAGCGCGGTTATCGGCGGATGTGACCTCGCATCCGACCCGAACGGTGTGCGGCGCGCGGTCGGGATCATCTTCCAGAAGCCGAGCCTCGATCTCAACCTCACGGCGGAAGAGAACGTGCGGCTGCACGCGATCCTCTACGGCCTCTTCCCGTACCGGCCGTTCTTCACGCTCATGCCGATCGCGTACCGCGATCGGGTCCGCGAGCTCGCGGGGATCCTGGGCATCGAGGCGGAGATGTTCAAGCCGGTCAAGACGTTCTCGGGCGGCATGAAACGCAAGCTCGAGATTGTCCGGAGCCTCATGCACCGGCCGCGGGTCCTGTTCCTCGACGAGCCGACCGCGGGCCTGGACGCACCGAGCCGCCGCGCGCTCTGGGATTACCTCCGCGAAGTCCGCGCCGAGACACGGGCCACCGTCTTCCTCACCACGCACTACCTGGACGAGGCCGAGGACGCGGACCGGATCTGCATCCTCGACAAGGGCAAGATCGTCGCGGAGGGCAGCCCCGCCGGCGTCAAGCGTGACCTCACCCACGAGTATCTCGTCGTGGACGCGGCCGACCGCGACGCCCTGCGGCATGAGCTCGCCGCGCTCGGCGTGTCCTATCGGGAGACACCGCTATTCGAGATCCCCCTTGATCGCCAGGGCGCGCACGCGCTGTTGAAGTCGATCGAGACGCCGCTCACGACCGTCCGCACGGTCGCGCCGTCGCTCGAGGACGCATACATCAAGGTCCTGGCGCGCTCGTGATCGCGGCAGGCGAGCTCCACTCGATCCTCGCGCTCGCGCAACGCGACCTCACGAAGCTGCTGCGCGATCGCGCGCGCCTTATCACCACGGTCATCTTCCCGTTCATCTTCATTGGCGCGCTCGGCGGGACTCTGTCCGCGAATTTCGGTCGTGCGCCGGGCTTCGACTTCCTCACCCTCACGTTCACCGGGGTGTACGCGCAGACGCTCTTCCAGAGCACCGCGATGGGGATGATCTCGCTCGTCATCGACCGCGAGAACGATTTCAGCCAGGAGCTGTTCATCGCGCCGGTGTCGCGGTACACGATCATCGCCGGTCGGATCCTCGGGGAGACCCTGGTCGCCCTGCCGCAGGCCCTCGCGATCATCGCGTTCGGCCTCGTGATCGGGATCAGGATCTCGCCCGCGCAGCTCGTGGCGCTCATTGGCACTGGCCTCGTCGTCGCCTTCTTCGGCGGCGCGTTCGGCGTGCTCGTGCTCGCGTTCCTGAACAACCAACGCGCGGCGAACCAGGTGTTCCCGTTCATCTTCCTGCCGCAGTTCTTCCTCGCCGGCGTGTTCACGCCGATCCAGGTGATGCCCTGGTACCTCGAGCTCGCCTCCCGCATCGCGCCACTGCGATACGCGGTGGACTTCGTGCGCGGCGTCTTCTACCTCGGGTCGCCGGACTATTCGCACGTCGTCGTGCAAGATCCGGCGGCGAACCTCGCGATCATCGTCCCGGCGTTCGCGGTGTGCCTCGTCGTCGGCACGTTCTTCTTCGTGCGCTCGGAGCGGAACCGCTAGCGGGTCCCGCGCGTCCCGTCGCTCCTCCGAATTGATGAGGGACCTCCGCCGGCCGGCGTAGGACCCGGTCACAGATCAGTCTCGGGTGACCCGAATCCCCCGAACGGGGTGTCCCCCGGGGTAGGCCACCCGGTACAACTCGCCCGTCGACCAGGGGAGGTCGCGGAGGGTGGGCCGGGTGAGGTCGAGGCTGATCGCGCGCTGGGTGGCCGGTGCGCTCGCGGCTGCGCTGTTCCTCGGCGCGACCCCGCTCATGGCCGACTCGAAGAGCGGTCCATCGACCGTGGATCCTGCCCTTCTTGCGGAAGCGACGGCGCACCCGGACGCCTACTTCCAGGTGATCGTGCGCGGCGGGGCCGCGGACTCCGTGCAGAACCGAAGCAACGACGACCGTGCGACGAAGGCCGAGAGCGCGCTGTCGGCATCTGCTGGCGCCCGGCGATCGCTCGCCATCGTCGGTGGCGCGTCGGGCGCGCTGCGCGGGTCCCAGATCGTCGCCCTCTCGCACACCGGCCTTGTCGACCGCATCGTTCGCGACGCGACGTTCACCGCGAGCTGGACGGCGGAGGGCGCCGCGAAGGCGGTGGATGACGCGGCCATCGAAACCGTGAAGGCGCCGGCGGTGTGGCGCTCGAAGGACCTCTCGGGCAAGGGCATCACGGTCGCGGTCATCGACAGCGGCGTCGCCGACCACCCGGATCTGGCCGGCCGGATCGTCGCTCGCGTCGACCTGACCGGAGACGGATCGAACGGCGATCCCGGCGGCCACGGCACGCACGTGGCCGGCCTGATCGCGGGAGACGGTGCCGCGTCCAACGGGCGGTGGACCGGCGTCGCGCCCCAGGCGAAGGTCGCGAGCGTTCGCGTGATCGACGCGACGGGCCACGCGAAGCTGTCGACGATCTTCGCGGGGCTGCAGTGGGTCCTCCGCAACCGCTCGACCTACAACATCCGGATCGCCAACCTCTCCTTCGGCGGCGCGCCGCTCAGCGGCTACCAAAACGACCTGCTCGCGTCGGCGGTCGAGATGCTGAGCTTCGCCGGGCTCACGGTCGTGGTCTCGGCCGGGAACGATGGCCAGGTGGGCGTGTCCAGCATCACGACACCGGCGACCGACCCGTTCGTCATCACGGTCGGCGCAGACGACACCAACGCGACGAGCGGCCTCAAGGACGACAGCATCGCGAAGTGGTCGTCCCGCGGACCGACGGCCTTCGATGGCATCACCAAGCCCGACCTCGTGGCGCCGGGCCGCCGGATCGTCGGTCTGCGCGCCGCGGGCAGCACCCTGGACACGCTCTACCCGGGTCTGCGGGTGACGGCGAACGGTACCTCGACCGCGCGGTACCTCACGCTGTCGGGCACCTCGATGGCCGCGGCGATCGTCTCGGGCGTGGCGGCGCTCTACCTCGAGGGGCGACCGTCCGCCACACCTCGGGAAGTGAAGGCCCAGCTGACCCGGACGGCGCGGCCGCTTCGTGACGTGGGTGTCGGCGAACAGGGTGCCGGTGTCGTCGACGCGTTCGCCGCGGTCACGAAGCCGCAGGGCGCCGCGCCCTTCACGCCCTACCCGGCGAGCGCTGCGTTCGCGGAGCAGGTCTTCGCGAAGCTCCACGGGCAGGCCATCACGTGGCGCGACGTGTCGTTCCATGGCGGCGTCGACTCGCGCGGGATCAAGTGGTCCGACGTCACCTGGGCCGATATCACGTGGGACGGGATCACGTGGGAGGACATCACCTGGGAGGCGTTCGACTGGCAGGGCATCACCTGGGAGGACATCACGTGGGAAGACGTCTCCTGGGAAGGCGTGACCTGGGAGGTCGCGGCACCGCACGGCTATAGCAAGACAGGCGGCTGGGGCCTGGTGGATTAGATGGACATGGACGAGGTGCGTATGAAGAAGCTCTTCGCGGACGTCTACATCTTCGCGGTGGTGGGCGTGGGCATCGTCTGCCTCGCCGTGGCGTCGGTCGGCGTGCGCGTCGCCAGCCTCGACCCGCTCATGTTCGTCCTGCTCCTCGGTCTTGCCGCCGTGGCCCAGCGCAACCCGGTCATGCTCTTCCGCTCGAGCGCGATCTCGATGTCGTTCGCGATCAAGGTCGCGGCATACGTCCTATTCGGCGTCGGTGTCGCACTCTGGGTCAACGTCGTCGTCGCGGCCGTCAACGCGTTCACCCCGAAGCCGAAGCCGGCGCGCAAGGCCGCCTTCAACTTCGGCCAACTTTCGATCTCGACGACCCTCGCGGCGATCACCTATGGGCTCGTCGGCGGCAAGGTCGGACCGGGCGACTTGGTGACGACGGTGTTCGCCGTCGCCGTCTCCGCCGCGGTGTACTTCCTCGTCAACTCGACGCTCACCGCTGGGGTCATCGCCCTCACCTCGGAGGCCAACTTCTTCTCGGTGTGGCGCCAGAACTTCAGCTGGATGCCGGTGAACTTCCTCGCGACCGCGGTGAACGGCGCGGCCCTGGCCCTCGCGTACCAGGCTCTCGGGGTCTTCGGCGCGGCCGTCTTCGTGCTCCCACTCGGCGTCGCGTGGTACTCCTTCAAGGTCTACGTGTCGCGGTCGAACGACGTGCGGGCGGAGAACGCGAAGCTCGCCGAGCTC
>DASUSA010000264.1:0-8311 GCA_036375335.1 Candidatus Limnocylindria bacterium | reverse complement strand
CCGATGCTCGACCTCGATCGTGCAGTCGAGCGGATCCGCCGTGCGCTCGCCGCCCGCGAGCGCATCGTCGTCTACGGGGATTACGACGTCGATGGCATCGCCGGCTCGGCGATCCTCGTGCGCGCGTTCCGCCACTTCGGGGTCGCGGTCGGCGCGTACATCCCCAATCGCTACGAGGAGGGCTACGGCCTCAACTCGTCCGCGCTGCGCGAGCTTGCGGCCGACGGCACCACGGTCGTCATCTCGGTCGACTGCGGCGTCACGGCGGTCGCCGAGGCGGAGCTCGCCAGGGAGCTCGGCATCGACCTGATCATCACGGACCACCATCACCCGCCGCCCGTCCTTCCGCAGGCGTACGCCCTCGTCAATCCGCGTCGTCCAGGTGACGTCTCGGACGACAAGGAGCTGGCCGGCGCCGGTGTCGCGCTGCGGCTCGCCCGCGCGCTGCTCGGCGATCTCGCGTACGCGGTGAAGGAGGACGAGCTCCTGCAGCTCTGCGCGCTCGCGACCGTGGCCGACGTCGTGCCGCTGCGGGCCGAGAACCGCGCCATCGTCGCTGCAGGTCTTGCGGCACTCAATCGCGCGCCGATCACCGGCGTGCGCGCGCTCGCCGATCGCGCGGGGCTGAAGCTCGGGCGGATCGGCGCCTCGGACATCGGGTTCGGCCTCGGCCCGCGACTGAACGCCGCCGGCCGGATCACCGATGCGTCGGACGCGCTGCGGCTCCTGCTCACCGAGGAACCCGACGAGGCGAAGGCCCTGGCGGACCGGCTCGAGGAGCGGAACGTTGAGCGCCAGCGGCTCACGAACGACGTCGTGCGCGGCGCACGCGAGGCCGCATCCGCCTATCCCGACGCATGGGCCACCGTTGTCGCCGATCCGTCGTGGCAGGCCGGCATCGTCGGCCTCGCCGCGTCGCGACTGGTGGAGGACCATGGCCGGCCGGCCTGCGTCATCGGGCTCGACGGCGACGACGGCAAGGGCTCCTGCCGCAGCATCCCGGGCGTCCACATCGCCGAGGCCCTGGCGCGATGCGACGACCTGCTGCCGAGGCATGGCGGTCATGCGATGGCCGCGGGCTTCTCGATCAAGGCGAAGGACGTCGATACGTTCCGCGATCGGCTTGACGGCATCGTCCGCGAAATGCTTGGCGGCGTGCGACCGGTCCCGACGCTGAACGTCGACGCGGCGATCGACCCCGCGGCGCTCACGCCTCGTCTCGCGCTCGAGCTCGCGATGCTCGAGCCGTGCGGAGCGCTGAATCCGCGTCCGCATCTGCTGCTGCGGGACGTCCGTGTGTACGGCATCCGGCAGGTCGGTGTGGACTCGGACCACCTGCGCTGCAAGATCACCGTCGGCAAGTTCACGTTCGACGCGATGGCCTTCCGGCGCGGTGACCGCGCTGACGCGATGACGGACGCCGGGCGGGTCGATGCGGTCGTGACCGTGGGCGCCGGTCGAAGCGGGTTCGTGGAGCTCGAGCTGCGCGACTTCGGCCCGGTCGGCACCGCCGGGAAGTTCGCGGACGAGCTGGTGACGGCCTGATGGCACAGCCGGCCGCCTCCGACCACGCCGGATTCGCCGCGCGGATCGTCGGCGTCGCCGACAAGTTGCGGCCGAACCGGAAGCAGATCGACGCCGAAGCCGCGATCGAGGAGATGCTCCGGCACTACCCGGACGGCGACGCGGAGCTCGTGCGCCGCGCGTATGCGTACGCGGCCGAGGCGCACGAGGGCCAGCGCCGGGTATCCGGCGGGCCATACATCGAGCATCCGGCGGCGGTCGCGCTCCTCATTGCGCAGCTCGGCATGGATCCCGCGACGATCGCGGCGGCGATGCTCCATGACGTCCCCGAGGACACGGCCAAGACCAACGACGACATCCGGCGCGAGTTCGGCGACGAGATCGCGCGGCTCGTCGAGGGCGTCACGAAGCTCTCGCAGTTCTCGGGCAAATCGTCGGACGAGCGCCAGGCCGAGAACATCCGCAAGATGTTCCTCGCGATGGCCGACGACCTCCGGGTCGTTGTCATCAAGCTCGCCGACCGGCTGCACAACATGCGAACCTTGGGCGCGCTGCCGCCGGAGAAGCAGACGCGGATCGCGAAGCAAACGATGGAGATCTACGCGCCGCTCGCGCACCGCCTCGGGATCTGGCAGATCAAGTGGGAGCTCGAGGACCTTGCGTTCAAGTACCTCGAGCCGGAGCACTACCGCGAGCTCGCCGAGCTCCTCGCGTCGCGGCGCGCGGTCCGCGAGAAGTTCATCGACCGCACGATGAAGATCCTGTCCAGCGAGCTTGAGAAGGCCGGCATCAAGGCGGATATGTCCGGGCGGCCGAAGCACCTTTGGTCCATCGCCCAGAAGATGCGGCGCAAGAACGTCAGCGTCGACCAGGTGTATGACCTGCTCGCGATCCGGGTCATCGTGAACGACGTGCCCGCGTGCTACGCGGTGCTCGGGGTCGTGCACACGCTCTGGCCGCCGATCCCCGGCCAGTTCGACGACTACATCGCCGTGCCCAAGAACAACATGTACCAGTCGCTGCACACCGCGGTCATGGGTCCCGATGGCCAGCCGATCGAGATCCAGGTCCGCACCCACGAGATGCACACGCTCTCGGAGTACGGCATCGCCGCGCACTGGCGGTACAAGGAGGGCGGGAAGGGCGACCCGAACTACGAGTCGAAGCTCGCGTGGGTGCGTCAGCTCATGGAGTGGCAGCACGACGTCGCCGACGCCACGGAGTTCGTCGAGTCGCTCAAGGTCGACGTCTTCCAGGACCAGGTCTTTGTCTTCACGCCGAAGGGCGAAGTGAAGGATCTCCCGACGGGCGCGACACCGATCGACTTCGCATATCGCATCCACACCGACATCGGTCACCGGACCATCGGCGCGAAGGTGAACGGGCGGATCGTTCCGCTCGACCACAAACTGCAGTCCGGGGACATCGTCGAGATCGTCACGAGCAGGGCTGGCCGCGGTCCATCGCGTGACTGGATCACGATGGTCCGGACCCCCGGCGCGCGCGAGAAGATCCGCCAATGGTTCAAGCGGCAGCAGCGCGAGGAGAACGTGGCCCACGGCCGCGAGCTCCTGGATCGCGAGCTCAAGCGCATCGCCCAACGGGCACTCTCCGACATCAGCGAGGGCGACCTCCAGAAGGCGACGGAGTACCTGAACCTGCATGACATCGACACGATGTACGCGTCGCTCGGCTACGGCGCCCTCACCGCGGCGCAGGTCGTCACCCGGCTTGGCATCGTGGACGACCAGCAGCTCGCGATCCCCGAGGTGGCGCCGCAGCCACCACCGACATCGCGCGGCGGCGTTCGAGTCAAGGGCGTCGGCGATCTGCTGATCCGGTTCGGCGTGTGCTGCAGCCCGGTGCCGGGCGATCCGATCACCGGCTACATCACCCGCGGCCGCGGCGTCACCGTCCACCGCGCGGACTGCCCGAACGTGCGCGGCAGCGCCGAGCCCGAGCGCACCGTCGAGGTGGAGTGGGAGAACCGAGCCGCGGCGACATACCCGGTCGCGATCCGTATCGAGGGCTGGGACCGCGACGGCTTCCTGCGCGACGTCGCTGCGGTGATCAGCGAGAACCAGGTCCAGATGATCAGCCTGTCGGCGAATGCCAACCCCGACAAGACCGCCACGGTGAACGCGACGCTGCAGGTGACGAGCGTCGAGCAGCTCTCGCGCGTCCTCGCGAAGCTCGAGAGCGTCCGCGACGTGTTCACCGTGTCCCGCGACGGCCGGTGAGGTCCGAGCGACTCGAAGCGACGAGCGCGGACCGGACGTTCACCGCGAAGCTCTCACTCCCGCAGGGTGCCGGTCCGTTCCCGGCGATCGTCGGCGTGCATCCGGCCGACGACGGCTCTCGCGATCACTACCTGTTCCGGCATCTCGAGTCGATCCTGCCGCCGGCGGGCATCGCGGTCGCGCGATTCGACCGGCGCGGCGATGACGTGCCGCTGCTCGACCAGGCCCGCGACGTCGAGGCGGTGGTGGACGTGCTCGCCGCCCGGCCGGACATCGATCGCGATCGGATCGGGCTCTGGGGCTTCAGCCAGGGCGCGTGGGTCGCGCCCCTCGTCGCGACCCGGTCGGATCGGATCGCGTTCCTCGTGCTCGTCGCGTCGACGGGCGTGAGTCCCGCAGCGCAAATGCGGTACGGCACGGCGAAGCAGGCGCGTGCCTTCGGGCACAGCGAGCCGCAGGTCCAGGCCCTCCTCGGGTTGAGGTCCGCGTTCGAGGAGTACGCGCGCGGGCGTCGGCCGCGAGCCGAGGTCCAGGCGCAGGTCGACGCGGCCCGCGACGAGCCGTGGTTCCCGCGCGCGTGGGTCCGCGCTGAGCTGCCGAGCGCGCCTGGATTCTGGCCGGACATGGATTTCGAGCCGGCGCCGGTGTTCTCGCGCGTGCGGGTCCCGGTGCTGCTGTTCTACGGGGAGGACGACGAGTGGCAGCCGATCGAGGCAAGCATCGCTGCCTGGAAGGGCCCCGGGCGCACGATCAACCGGCTGCGTGGGACCGCGCACGCGCCGACGCTGCGCGGAGAGCGGGACCTCGCGAGCGTGTCGCCCGACTACACCGATAGTCTGGTCGCGTGGCTGCGCAAGGTGACCGCCCGCTGACCGAGCCCGCATGGAAGAAGCGATTCCGCGCACCGCGCTTCGGCTTCCCGCAGTGGGCCCGCGAGCGGCCGGAGCGGATCATCTACGGCTCGAACCACGAAGGGACCTTCGAGGTCTACGCGCTCGACCTCGCGACCGGCGTGGAACGCCGGCTCACGTCGCGGAAAGAGGGGACCGGCTACCGCGTTCCCCCGCGTATCGATCCGCAGGGCACCGAGGTCTGGTGGTGGGACGACGAGGGCGGGAGCGAGCTCGGGGTCTGGCGGGCGCAACCCTTCGAGGCCGGCACGGCGCGGATCGCGACAGACCTTGGGCCGGCCTACTCCGCGAACACCGCGCTCGGGACCGGGTTTGCCCTGGTGGGCCGCTCGGGCGGTGAGGGCACGACGATCGATCTCGTGGCCGAGGGCGGCTCGCGGCGCCTCTACGCGCATCGTGAGTCCGCGCAGCTCGGGGCGCTGTCGACGGACGAGGAGCTCTTCGTGCTCTCGCACAGCGAGCACGGTGACGCGCGCAAC
This sequence comes from Candidatus Limnocylindria bacterium, assembly GCA_036375335.1. Classification (GTDB taxonomy): domain Bacteria; phylum Chloroflexota; class Limnocylindria; order P2-11E; family P2-11E; genus UBA4735. The sequence goes on along the minus strand of DASUSA010000264.1, from coordinate 3,157 downwards.
CGCGCGATCCGGATCCTCGACCGGCGCGGTAGCACGGTCGCCGAGCTCTGGGATGGCCCGGGCCGCGGCCTGCGCGCGACGCGTTGGAGCCCGGTCGCGGGCGACGAGCGCGTGCTCATCGGTCACGAGCGTGCCGGCACGTGGAGGCCGCTGATCTTCGACGCGCGCACGAAGACGGAGCGGCCGATCGAGGTCGACCTGCCGGGCGAGATCGAGCCATCGTGGTACCCGGACGCGCGAGCCCTGCTGCTCCTGCACGATCATCGCGGCCGCGGCGAGCTCTACCGCTACGACCTGGACCGCGAGACCCTCGCCCGGCTGGACACCCCGCCCGGCAGCATCGACTGGGCCGCGGTCCGGCCTGGGGGCGCGGCCTGGCTCGCGCTCAGCACCTCTGAGCTGCCCCGTGCGCTCGTCACGCTCGATGGCGAGCGCATCCTACCGCGTGTCGCGGGCGATGTGCCTGCCGGCCATCGCTACCGGGACGTCGTTGCGGACGACGTGCATGGCTTCGTCGCCACACCCGACGGCGCGGGTCCACACCCGATCCTGTTCAGCATCCATGGCGGCCCGGAGGCTCACGACGAGGACACCTTCTCGGCGACCGTGCAGGCCTGGGTGGATCACGGCTGGGCGGTCGCGATGGTCAACTACCGCGGCTCGACTGGCTACGGACGCGCGTGGCGCGACGCGATCGCGGGCAAGCCCGGCCTCACCGAGCTCGCCGATATCGCCGCGATCCACGACCGGCTTATCGCGGACGGCGTCGCGGACCCGAAGCGCTCGATCCTCTCGGGTGCCTCGTGGGGCGGCTACCTCACGCTCCTCGGGATCGGCACCCAACCGGAGCGGTGGACGGCCGGCATCGGTATCGTGCCGATCGGCGACTACGTGGCCGCGTTCGAGGATGAGATGGAGCCACTCAAGCGCTACGACGCGGCGCTGTTCGGCGGCACGCCGGACGAGCAGCCCGAGGCGTACCGCGTGGCGAACCCGATCACGTACATCGAGCGGGTCCGCGCGCCGCTGCTCGTCACCGTTGGCCAGAACGATCCGCGCTGCCCGGCTCGCAGCGTCGACGTCTACACCGCGCGGCTGCGGGAGCTCGGGATCCCGTTCTCGGAGTACCGCTACGACGCCGGTCACGGGTCCGTGGTCGTCGCCGAACAGATCAAGCAGCTCGCGCTGCAGCTCGACTTCGCGGCCGCGCACTTTGGGACGACCCCTGCGCTCGCCTGAGCCGGGCACGCCGCTCGCGCGCGTCGACACGCCGGCGCTGGTCGTCGACTTGGACGCGCTCGAGCGGAACCTCGACCGGATGGCCGCGTTCACGGCACGCACCGGCACGCGCGTGCGCCCGCACGCGAAGACCCACAAGTCGCCCCTCGTGGCGAGGATGCAACTCGATCGCGGGGCGATCGGTCTCTGCTGCGCCAAGCTCGGCGAAGCCGAGGTCATGGCCGATGCCGGGATCGGCCCCCTCCTCATCACCACCGAGATCGCCGGCGAGCCGAAGGTCACGCGGCTCGTCGCGCTGCGGAAGCGAGCGGAGATCATGGCCGCGGTCGACGACATGGACGTGGCGCGCGCCCTATCAGAGGCGATGCGCGCTGCGGGTCTTGTGCTCGACGTCCTCGTCGACGTGAACGTGGGGCAGGATCGCACCGGCGTGCGGCCCGAGGACGCTGGCCAGCTGGCGGCGTGCATTGCGTCGCTGAACGGCCTGCGGCTGCGCGGGATCCAGGCCTACGAGGGCCACCTGCAGCACGTGTACCTCGAAGCCGAACGCCGGATGAAATGGCGGCAGTGCGCGGACCAGATGCTCGCGGCTCGCGAGGAGATCACCACGCGCGGTCTGCCGGTCGAGATCGTCAGCACCGCCGGCACCGGCACGTGCGCGTTCGCGGCCGAGCTGCCCGAGGTGACCGAGGTGCAGGCCGGGTCGTACCCGTTCATGGATTCCGACTACGCGCAGGTCAAGGGGCTTTACTACGAGTCGTCGCTCACCGTGCTCGCCTCGGTGGTGAGCCGGCAGCGGGGCGACACGGCGGTCATCGACGCGGGCTGGAAGGCGATCAGCACCGATGCAGGCATGCCGGTCGTGAAGAACCGGACCGAGCTCGAGTACATGACCAAGGGAGATGAGCATGGCGGAGTGCGCGGCGCGCGGATGGTGCCGGGTGAGCGGATCGAGCTCATCCCGAGCCATTGCGACACGACCGTGAATCTCCACGACGAGTACGTGTGCGTGCGAAATGGCGTCGTCGAGGCCGTATGGCCGATCGCGGCGCGGGGGAGGATCCAGTGAGCAAGCGCCAGGTGATCACGAGCTCCAAGGTCGCGACGACGGGACTGCCATATGCGCCGGCGGTCCGGGTCGGGGATCTCGTCTTCGTGTCCGGTCAGGTGGCACTCGGTCCCGACGGCAAGGCGATCGATGGCGACATCACCGCGCAGACCGAGTTCGTCATCGCGCGGATCGCGGGACTGCTCGAGGCGGCGGGTACCTCACTCGCCAACGCGGTCGAGAACATCTGCTTCCTCTCCGACGTGCGACGCGACTTCGCGGCATTCAATGCCGCGTACGGCAAGCACTTCGACACGAATGGTCCGACCCGCACCACTGTGCAGGCGGTACTGCCGCGCGACGGGCTGCTGGTGGAGATCCGCACGATCGCCGCGATGCCGTAGCGAGGACGGCCCCCGTCGCGGCTACCGCGCTCCGGCCGTCATGTTCGAGCCTTCGGTGACCTCGCCCTTGTGTGCTGCGAACGCGGCAAGGACTTCGTTCTTCTCCGTCGGTGGGACTGTGAAGAAGTCGAGCGTCCGTCCGAGCTCAGCCGCGACCTCGTCGAACTCCGCAGGGGTGATGTGCAGCTCGCGGTGCGCTGCTTCCAGGCCCACAGCCGTCTTGCCTGGCTTCGTGGCGGAGTACTCGAAGGGGCCGCCGGCGACATTGCAGACCCAGAGGGTGCGCATGAACTTCAATCCGGGCAGCCGGCCCAGCTGCTTGGTGTGCCATTCGCGCAGTGACGGGTTCTTGGAGGCCTGGCCGACGATCGGGTTCTTCACGATCGCATCGCTGAAGTGGTCGATGACCGCCGCGATGGCGAATACGCGCCCAGTCGGTCATACAAGGTCTTCTCGCTCATGTTCG
>DASUSA010000263.1:0-10874 GCA_036375335.1 Candidatus Limnocylindria bacterium | reverse complement strand
GGCGCGCTCGGAGACTCAAGTTTAGCATCGCGGCCTGATGCCGGTCCTCTCGTCGTCCTTCGACCGTGCTTCGCCGCAGGCCCGCGCGAACCGCGACTCGATGAGCGGACTGGTGGCAGACCTGCACAAGAAGCTCGACGCTGTGCGCCAGGGTGGGCCGGCGCGCGCGCGCGACAAGCACACGAAGGCCGGGAAGCTCCTGCCCCGCGAGCGTGTCGAACGGCTCCTCGATCCAGGCTCGCCGTTCCTCGAGATCGCGCCGCTCGCCGCGCTGGATCTGTATGACAACGACGCGCCGTCCGCGGGCATCGTGACCGGGATCGGCCGGATCGCCGAGCGCGAATGCATCGTGGTCGCGAACGATGCGACGGTGAAGGGCGGCACCTACTACCCGCTTACCGTCAAGAAGCATCTGCGCGCGCAGGAGATCGCCCTCGAGAACCGGCTGCCCTGCATCTACCTGGTCGACTCGGGCGGCGCGTTCCTCCCCCGCCAGGACGAGGTGTTCCCGGACCGCGAGCACTTCGGCCGGATCTTCTACAACCAGGCCCGGATGTCGTCGGTCGGCATCCCGCAGGTCGCCATCGTGATGGGCAGTTCCACCGCCGGCGGCGCGTACGTTCCGGCGATGAGCGACGAGACCGTCATCGTGAAGGGCCAAGGCACGATCTTCCTCGGCGGCCCGCCGCTGGTGAAGGCCGCGACCGGCGAGGACGTGACCGCCGAGGACCTCGGCGGCGCGGAGGTCCACGCGCGGAAGAGCGGCGTGGTCGATCACTACGCCCTCGACGACGCGCACGCGCTGTCGCTCGCGCGCGAGATCGTCTCGAACCTCGGTCCGCAGGAGCTCCGCTGGGGCGACGACGTGGCCGCGCCGGAGCCGCCGGCACACGATCCGGCGGACCTCTACGCGATCGTGCCCGCGGATACGCGCACCCCGTACGACGTCCACGAGGTCATCGCCCGGCTCGTGGACGGATCGAAATTCACCGAGTTCAAGGCCTTGTACGGCGAGACGCTGGTTTGCGGCTTCGGCCGGATCATGGGCTTCCGGGTCGGAATCGTCGCGAACAACGGCATCCTGTTCAGCGAGTCGGCGCTCAAGGCCGCGCATTTCATCCAGCTGTGCGACCAGCGGAAGGTGCCACTCGTGTTCCTGCAAAACATCGCCGGGTTCATGGTCGGCCGGGAGTACGAGGAGGGCGGGATCGCCAAGGACGGCGCCCAGATGGTGACCGCGGTCGCCTGTGCGGTCGTGCCGAAGTTCACCGTGATCATCGGCGGCAGCTTCGGCGCAGGCAATTACGGGATGTGCGGTCGCGCGTACGGGCCGCGGCAGCTCTGGATGTGGCCGAACGCGCGGATCAGCGTCATGGGCGGCGAGCAGGCGGCGACCGTCCTCTCGTTCGTCGGCACGTTCGACAGCGACACCGCCCGCGACGATTTCAAATCGAAGATCCGGGCGCAGTACGAGACCCAGGGCTCGCCGTACTACTCGACCGCGCGGCTCTGGGACGATGGCGTGATCGACCCGATGGACACCCGCGCCGTGCTCGCGCTCGGCCTGGCGGCCGCGCGACACTCGCCGATCGGCGAGCCACGCTACGGCGTGTTCCGGATGTGACCGCGCTCGTCCGCAGCAGGACCGACGAGCGCCGCGTCGCGCGGATCACCATCGCGCGGCCTGATGTGAAGAACGCCTTCAACGCCGAGGTCATCGCGGAGCTGTCCACGGCGATCGACGGGATACCGGCCGACGCGCGCTGCGTCGTGCTGGCCAGCGAGGGCGATACGTTCTGCGCGGGCGCCGACCTCGCGTGGATGCGGTCGATGGCCGACTACACGCTCGAGGAGAATCGCGCGGACTCCGGCGCGCTGGCGCTGCTGTTCGCGAAGCTCGACGAGCTGCCGATGCCGATCATCGCGCGCGTGCAGGGATCGGCCTTCGGCGGCGGCGCGGGCCTGGTCGCGATGGCCGACATCGCGGTCGCGGTGGAGGCCGCGGTCTTCGCGTTCACGGAGGTGCGGCTCGGGATCCTGCCGGCGGTCGTCTCTCCCTACGTCGTGCGGAAGGTCGGACCGAGCTTCGCGACCGCGGCGTTCACGACGGGCATCCGGTTCGACTCACATCGGGCGTTCGATGCCGGCCTCGTACACAGCGTGGTCGACGAGGGCCAGCTCGATGCGGAGGTCGGGAGATTCGTCGACGCGATCATTTCCGGCGGACCCGACGCGGTCAACGCCGCGAAGCGGCTCGTGCGCGAGGTCACCGGGCAGGTGCCTGCTGACGTACGCGACCTCACCGTGGAACGGATCGCCAACGCCCGGGTTGGCGCCGAAGGCCAGGACGGGATGCGGGCGTTCCTCGAGAAGCGCACGCCGCGCTGGCTCGGCGGGTCACGCCGCCAGAACTAAGCGCAGCAGCGCGACGGTCACGATCCCCGCCAAGACGCCGGCGAGCAGGTTGCGTCGCCAGGCGAGGACGGCGACGACCACCAGCGCCGCGGCGAGCTCAGGCCCGCGGGTCACCGTGCCGCCGGGCACGAGCACGGCCGGCCCGGCGAGGGCCGCGATGATCGCCGCGGGGAGCGCGTCCAGGTAGCGCGCAACCCCCCGCGGGAGGGCAGCCGGCATCGCGACGCGGAACGCGAACGCGCGGATGAGATACGTGACGGCCGCCGAGCCCGCGATCGCGAGCCAGGTCACGCCAGAGCCTCGTCGCGCGCGAAGACAACAAGGAGCGGGGCCAGGGCGCCGGCGGTGACCACGGCGACGGCCGACGCACCGACGTACGCAAGCGCGGAGGCGAGGAGCGCCGCGGCGAGCGCCACGGTCACGTCGGACCGCCGTCGCACGCCGAGCGCGACGATCGCGATGAACGTGGCCGTGATCGCGAAGTCCACGCCGAAGCGGCGCGGTTCGCCGATCGATGGGCCGAGCAGCATGCCGATGACCGTCGCGACGTTCCACAGGACGTACAGCGCGACCGCGAACGTCGCGTAGTACGCGAGCTCGATGCGACCCCGGCGGAACCAGCCGATGGCCATCGCGAACGCCTCGTCGGTGAGCACGTACGCCGCGAGGAGGCGCCGCGCGACCGGAACACGGGCGAAGTGCGGACGAAGAGCGGCGGCCATGAGCAGGTGCCTCAGGTTGATCAGGAACACGGTCGCGACGATGAGCGGCCAGGCGACGCCGTCCTTGAACAACTGGACCATCGCGAACTGTGACGCGCCCGCGAACACGAACACACTCATCGCGACGATCTCAGCCTGCGAGAGGCCCGACTGGCGGGCCACGATCCCAAACGGGATGGCCACCACCACGACGGAGAGCAGCACCGGCCAGCCTTCGACGAGCGCGGCGCGTTGCGGTGACAATCTCCGCACATGATGACCGTCCTCGTCGCCAATCGCGGCGAGATCGCGCGCCGCATCTTCCGCACTGCGAAGCGGATGGGCCTGCGCACCGTGGCCGTGTACTCGGACGCCGACGCGGACGCGCCCTTCGTCCGCGAGGCCGACACCGCGATCCGTGTCGGGCCTGCCCCGGCGCGCGATTCCTATCTGAACGTCCCGAGCCTGATCGCGGCCGCCCGCGAGAGTGACGCACGACTCATTCATCCGGGGTACGGATTCCTATCGGAGCAGGCTGGCTTCGCCGAGGCGGTCGCCGCCGCGGGCCTGACGTTCGTCGGGCCGAGCCCCGAGGTGCTCCGCCGGTTGGGGGACAAGGCCGAGGCGAAGGCGGCGGCCGAGCGCGCCGGAGTGCCGGTGGTCGCGGGATATCGCGGCGCCGATCAGCGAGACGACGCGTTTGCGAACGCGGCGTCCACGGTCGGATACCCCGTGATGCTGAAGCCGGCGGCCGGCGGTGGCGGGATCGGCATGCAGCTCGTGTCGAAGGACGCGGATCTGCGCGACGCGCTCGCGCGCGCGCGGCGGACGGCCCGCGCGGCATTTGGCGACGAGCGACTTATCCTCGAGCGCGCGATCGAACGGCCGCGCCATGTCGAGATTCAGCTCCTCGCCGACGCGCACGGGACCGTGCTGGTGCTCGGTGAGCGCGACTGCTCCGCGCAGCGCCGGCACCAGAAGGTCGTCGAGGAGACGCCGTCACCCGCCGTGGACCCGAAGCTCCGCGCGCGGATGAGCGACGCGGCAATCGCGCTCGCCAAGGCCGTCGGCTACGTGAACGCCGGCACATGCGAGTTCATCGTCGACCAGAACGGCGACTTCTTCTTCCTCGAGGTGAACGCACGGCTCCAGGTCGAGCATCCGGTCACCGAGCTCGTGTGGGGCGTCGATCTCGTCGAGCAGCAGCTCCGCATCGCCATGGGCGAACGCCTCGCGCTCGACGCCTCGCCGCGCGGACACGCCGTCGAGGCGCGGCTGTACGCGGAGGATCCGGCCAGCGGCTTCCTGCCGTCGACCGGGCGGATCGCCCTCCTCGAGTGGGCCGACGGCCCGCGGATCGATTCGGGCATCGAGGAGGGCAGCACCGTCACGGCCGACTACGACCCCCTGCTCGCGAAGCTGATCGTCCACGCAACTGATCGCGCCCACGCGCTCGAGGCGCTCGACGCGGCGCTGCGCGGCTCGATCGTCCTCGGGGTACGAACGAACGAACGCTTCCTTCGGAAGTTGATCGCCGATCCGGCGATGCGCGCGGGCGAGGTCGACACCGGTCTCATCGGGCGGACCCCCGAACTCGCGCGCGGGCCGGGCGAGACGCCGGCGGAAGCCCGCGCGCTCGCGGCGGCCGTGTTTGCGGCGAGCACTGCCCTGGCCGTCGACACGCGCGACCCGTGGCGCGCGCTGTCGGGCTGGCGCGCCGGCGGCCCGCCGACGATCACCGTGCTCCTCGACGACCGACCGGTGCGCGTGCAGGGAAGCGGACCGTACATCGTTGATGAGCACACGATCGCGCCCGGTGAGAACGCGGGGCGTTGGATCGTCGACGGCACGGAAGGGATCGCTGCCCGCGACGGCACCGACATCTGGGTGAAGTGGCGGGGGGAGACCTACGTGCTCGACACCGCGGGACGGGAGCGGAGCGTCGATGCCCTCGCGGGCACGGAGATCACCGCGCCGATGCCCGGAGTCGTGCTGGCGGTACACGCGCGCGCGGGTCAGCGCGTGAGGCGAGGCGACCTCGTATGCGTCGTGGAGGCGATGAAGATGGAGCTACGGGTGGAGGCGCCGGGGGACGGGACTGTGACGAAGGTGCTGTGCGCCCAGGGAGATCAGGTCAAGCGTGGCCAGCGGCTGGCGGAGTTCGAAGCGGCTTAAGTCCAGGCGGTCTCACGCATCGCAGTATTTGTACGCCGCCCATCGATGGTGGCGGCTCCCCCATCCGGGGGCTCCCATGGGAGTGCGGGGCACTGATACGGAAACCTCACGACGCCAGAGCCGCACCAGGCCACCGATGGTGGGTCGGCAGCATCCTGACAATGTGCGAATGACCGAGTCTCCGCCCACGCGTGTCGCCGGCGGATGGCTGCGCTGGGTCACGCCCGACGGACGCCGGTTGCTGCTGGCGCGAGTGCTCCGCACGTTCGCGTACGGATACCTGTCGGTCGTGCTCGGGGTCTATTTGGATCGCCTCGGTCTCGATCCGACGCGCATCGGCATCGTCCTCACGGCGGCGATCGCTGGCTCGGCGGTCATGACCGTCGGGTGGTCGCTCTTCGCCGATCGATACGGTCGCCGGCGAACGATCTCGACCATGGCCGTCCTGATGGCCGTCGGCGGGCTCGCGTTCGCGTTGACCGACAGCTTCGCGATCCTCATCCTCGCGGGCTTCACCGGCACGATCAGCGCGACGAACTCCGAGGTCGGCGTGTTCCAGACCGTCGACCAGGCGATGCTCCCGCAGACCGCACCTGATGCCCGCCGCACGTGGCTGTTCTCCGTCTACAACACCCTTGCGACGTTCGGCGGCGCGCTCGGTGCGCTGTTCGCGGCGTCGGTCGGGCTCTTCGAGCGGCTCGGCCTGACTGGCGCCGATGCGTACCGGCCGCTCTTCGTCCTCTACGCCGTCGTCGGACTGGCGAACCTGGCGCTGTTCGCGGGACTGACCGACAAGCTCGAGCTCGCGAAGGTCGAAGGGCAGCGCCGGTTCCTCGGGATCCACCGGTCGCGGGGAACGGTCGCAAAGCTCGCGGCGCTGTTCGGGCTCGACGCGTTCGCCGGCGCCCTGGTCGTGCAGTCGCTGGTCGCGTACTGGTTCTTCATCCGCTGGGGCCTGGAGCCCGCGCAGCTCGCGGTCCTGTTCTTCGCAGTCAACGTGGTGTCCGGTCTGTCGCTCCTCGCCGCGGGCTGGCTGGCCGCCCGATACGGGCTCCTCAACACGATGGTGTTCAGCCACCTGCCGTCGAACGTGCTGCTCATGCTCGTACCACTCATGCCGACCGCGCCGCTCGCGGTCGCGCTGTTCCTGCTGCGGATGAGCATTTCGCAGATGGACGTGCCGACGCGGCAGTCCTACACGATGGCCGTGGTCGATCCGGATGAGCGCACCGCGACCGCGGGCCTCACGAATGTCGCGCGGACCGCAGCGAGCGCGTTCTCGCCGCTGGTCACCGGTATGGCCTTCGCCGCAGGATCATTCGCGCTCCCGTTCGTGCTCGCGGGCGCGCTGAAGATCGCCTACGACGGTCTGGTCTACGCCACGTTCCGTGGGGTGCGTCCACCTGAGGAGCAGCGTGTGCGCCGCGATCAGTCGGAGCGCCGCGGCTAGGCGAACACGATGGCGCCACCTCGCCGCGGAGCGAAGGCGTAAAGCTGCGCCGTCGCCGCGTCCCATCCGATCGTATGTGCGCCTTCCTCGGTCTCCACTGTTCCGATCTCCAGCAGGCGCTCCGCGTCAAACACGGTGATGACGCCGGGAGATCCGATAGCCACAAAGAGTCGACCGCCCCGATCGTCGTGCATCACCACGTCGGGAGCGCCGGGCAACCACAGTCGCTTCACCACCCGCGATCCCTCGATAACGACGAGCTCGCCACTGTCCGCCGCGCTGAAGAGCCGCCCCCCTACCTGGCCAAGGCCGTGCGGACCATCAGCACCGACAGCGGTCCGTCCCGACTCCGTGAGCGTGGCCGCGTCGATGCGCAGGACCACCGCCGGGCTCTGGATGTTCACGAACACCGCATCGGTGGCGCGGTCGAAGAGCGCCCATCGGGGACGGCCAGGAAGCGCGATGGAGCGGATGACCCGACCCTCATCCACCGCGATCACCGACGCCGCGCAGTCCGTGCCGGGTGGATCCCCGAGCTCGAAGGCGTAGAGGTTCCTCCGCCGGGTGTCGAACGCAAGCCCATTCGGTCTCGGCCCGACCTCGATCCGCTTGAGTAGCGTTTCATCGGAGCACCGGAAGATGCTCACCCGCGCTGCGGAGCGGTCGGAGGTGAACAGCAGGTCTCGATCGGTATCGATGAGCACGCCGGCGACGCCGGGCAGGTCGGGCAGCGATCGCAGGTATGTGTTGGTGCGACAGTCTATCACGTCCACCGCGTTCATCGCCGTGTGCGCAACATAGATGCGACTGCCAGCCCGATCGAGATACGTGTCAGCGTGGTCGAAGCCGCTGCGCTCGCCGCCCGGGAGCGGGATGAAGCCCGAGCGTCTCAAGGTCACCTGCCTTTGGCTTCGACCTGCTTCTGGCAGTAGGCGTACACCGCGTCGAGCACCGGCCGCGACGCCTCGCGCTGTTTTTGGTCATCCGGGTAGTGCACGTGGCGGAGACCGTCGAGCACGGCCTCGATGCCGATCGACTCCGGCGTCACGGTCTTGTCGGCGGTGTCCGCGCCCCGGATGATCCTGGCCATGTAGGCCATCGCGCGGTCGTTATCGAGGCCATACGTGTGCACGAACGCATCGAAGCTGCACTCCGTTCCATGGTGGCCGAGCTCGGCATCCTTCACGTCGTACGGTGTCGCGCCGCGTTTCTGGGCTTCGCTCGCCACCTGATCGGTCGGCACGTAGATGAACTCCGCCTGCTTGTCGACGAACCTCTCGATGAGCCACGGACACGCGACCCGATCCACACGCGGGTGCTCGCGGGTGATCCATTTCACGTCCGTCCTCCAGCGCGGTCTTTCACTGCCGACGACGCTACCAGTGGCCGCGATGCACGACTTCGGATGCAGGACGCTTCCCGACGATCTTGAGCGACGGCGACGGTCGGTCCGTGGGCGCCTTGTGACCGATCGCGACCGTGCCGACCGCGGTGTACTCGTCCGGGATGCCGAACGCTGTGCGGAAGCCGGCCTGGTCGAAGATCCCGAAGAACACCGCGCCGAGGCCAACGTCGACCGCGGTCTGCAGCATCAGCAACGCGGCCATCCCGGCGTCGATGTCCCAGTACGGCACCGGCCAGCGCTTCTCGTCCATGTCAGCCCAGCCCTTGTCCGCGAGGGCGTAGCGCCGTAAGTACTGCTGCTTGTTGGAGAGGCACACGATCATCGCGGCGGCGTTGAACAGCCCCGGCCAGCCGAACTCGGCGCGCCGCTCCGGTGTCATCGTCGTGTTCCAGTAGCGCTCGGTCTCGTCCTTCCCGCTCAGGACGAGGAACGCCCAGCCCTGACTGAAGCCTGCGGAAGGCGCCCGCTGCGCGTTCGCGATGATCCGTTCGAGCACCGCGGGATCGATCGGGCGGTCTTCGAAGGTGCGCACCATCTTCCGCTTGCGGACGACGTCCTGGAACTCCATACCGCGACAATGTACGAATGACGGAGACCCGCGTGCAGATCGTCGAAGTCGGCCCTCGCGACGGGCTGCAGGCCGAGGAGCGCACCCTCTCGACGGAAACCAAGCTGGAGCTCCTCGATCGGCTGGCCGACGCTGGCCACACCGCGATCGAGGCCACGTCGTTCGTCAGCCCGGAGGCGGTGCCGCAGCTTGCCGACGCCGACGACCTCCTCAAACGGCTGCGCCGCCGGCCTGGCGTCCGATACCCGGTCCTGGTGCCGAACCCGAAAGGGTTGGAGCGGGCCCTCGCGGCCGGGGCCGACGAGATCGCCGTCTTCGTGTCTGCCAGCGAGAGCTACTCCCAAAAGAACCTCCGCCGAGGCCGGGACGACGCGACCGCGGGCGCCTTGGCCCTGACGGCTGACGCCAAGGCACGCGGCGTGCGCGTGCGGAGCTACGTGTCCATGGTCATCGCGGATCCCGACGACGGACCGACCGACCCGGCAGCTGTCGCCCAGCTCGGCGCGAGATTCATCGCGGCGGGCGCGGCGGAGGTGTCGCTCGGCGACACCATCGGAGCCGGTGACAGGGCGAGCGTGCGCGCGCTCATCGACGCGCATCGCGACGCCGGAATCGCCATCGAGCGCGTCGCGGTCCACTTCCACGACAGCGCCGGCCGCGGCCTCGCGAACACCCTGACCGCGATCGAGGCTGGGGTGCGCATCGTTGACGCGAGCGTCGGAGGACTCGGTGGGTCGCCGTTCGCTGCCCACGCCACCGGCAATCTCGCGACCGACGAGATCGTCTCAACACTGGACGGCATGAGCGTCGTCACCGGGGTCGACGTTCAGAGGATCCGGGCGACGGCCAGGTGGCTTGGCGAGCAGCTTGGACGCGAGCTTCCCAGCCGCGGTGCCGGGGCGGTGCACGGATGATCCAGCTGTTCCGTATCTTCCGCGACGGCATCGCCGCGGTCGTCGCGCTGATCGCACAGCACGAGTACATCGCACTGTTCGGCATCGTCGCGACCGAGGAGGCCGGCGTCCCCCTGCCGGCGCCCAGCGACCTGGTGATCATGTTCTACGGAAACCGCGCGCGCGCTGATCTTGGGAGTCTTGCTCTCGTGGTCCTCACCTGCGCCGCCGCATCGACCTTTGGCACGCTCATCCCGTACGTCGTGACTCGGCGGTTCGGCGACGCGGCAGCCAACAAGCTGGCCATGTGGATGGACGTCGATCCGAAGCATCTCGCTGCATGGGAACAACGCATCGCGAAGCATGGGTTCGTCGCTATCTTCATCGGCCGGCTGATCCCCGGGCTGCGGGTGGCGATGTCGCTCATCGGCGGCACGGCGAAGGTGCCACTGTTGGAGTTCTCGGCCGGTGTGTTCACCGCAGGCCTCATCTACTGGAGCTTCTGGACCGGCATCGGCGCGCTGTTCGGCCCGACCGTCGACCGGCTCATCCCGCGGGCGTACATCACGTACGTGGTCATCGGCATCCCGGTCGTGTTCATCGGCATCTTCGTCTTCCGCTACGTCCGCGGACGCCGGCGGCGTGCGCGGGAACGGCGCGCCGCCCAGGTGAGCTAGGCCGGTCCGAGCTGCGGGGAATCCATCTGCCAGCCCGACCCGCTCCTCACGATCGACCAGGTCCCCGACCAATGCCGCGTGCCTGAGGAAGTGACTTCGGTCAGGTAGACGCTGACCGTCGCGGTGTTCAGGCCCTGCGAGATCACGACCGCGCTGTCGGCGGAGATGGAGCGCGTAGCTGCGAACCGCTGATCGATGTTCGATGCGGGCGGATAGTTGGCCTGCATCCGGGGGCTCCACAGCCGCGCCGCCTCGGCGTACTGGCGGGCCGTGACCAGCCGATAGAAGGACACCACCGCCGTCGCGGGATCGGCGGCCGAGACGGGAACGGCCACCGATCCAGCCGTCGCGGGTGCCCCGGTAGCCGCCGAAGCGGCGGTGGGCGCAAGGGTCGGTGCAGGCGTTGCCGGTGCAGTGGTCGCCACCGGACTCACGGCAAAGCCGGCGACGGTCGCCCGGGGTGTGGGGCTCGATGCCGCGAGGGGCGCCCGTGCGCGGGAGGCCATGGCGATGCCGCCAACCGCGAGCAATGCGATGAGCGCGAGCGCCGCGAGCAGCCGCCACCGAGGGCCTGCCGCAACAGCGGCAGG
>DASUSA010000262.1:0-8010 GCA_036375335.1 Candidatus Limnocylindria bacterium | reverse complement strand
CACGAGGGCCGTGACTGGCTGATGATCATGCACGGCACCCCACCGAAGGACGATCCGCTCGACCGCAAGATCGAGCCGATGCTCGCGATCACCGCCGACGAGCCGTTCGACTCGCCGCAGTTCACCTACGAGGCGAAGTGGGACGGCGTCCGCACGCTCGCGTTCGTCGACGGCGGCGAGGTCCGGCTGCAAACGCGGAACCTGCTCGACTGCACGAAGCAGTACCCCGAGGCGCACGGCGCGGCGGAGGCCCTCACCGGCGGCTATCAGGCGATCCTCGACGGCGAGGTCGTCGCGCTCGACGAGAAAGGCGTGCCCTCCTTCCAGCGGCTGCAGCCGCGGATGCATCAACGCGACGAGAGCGCCGTGAGCCGGCTGCGGAAGAGCGTGCCGATCGTCTACGAGGTCTTCGATCTCCTCTATCTCGACGGCGAGGATCTGACCCGTCGTCCGCTCCGCGAGCGGCGGCAGCGCCTCGAGGCCGCGCTCGAGCCGATGGGCGCCATCCGGCTCTCCGAGGGCTTTCCGGGCTCGGGCATCGCGCTGTTCAACGCGGTCCGCGAGCAGGGGCTCGAGGGCATCGTCGCCAAGCGCCTGGACGCGCCGTACGTGAGCGGCCGGTCGGCCGCGTGGGTGAAGGTGAAGGCGTTCAAGGCGATGGACTGCGTCATCGGCGGCTGGACCGCCGGCCAGGGCGACCGCCACTCGACGCTCGGGGCGCTCATCGTCGGCATCTATCGCGACGGGAAGCTCATCCCGACGGGCCACGTCGGCACCGGCTTCGACGATCGCACGCTCCGCGATCTGCTCGTGACGCTGAAGGAGCACCAGGCCCCGACGTCGCCGTTCGCGGTCGCGCCGAAGGTGAATCAGCCGGCGACGTGGTGCTTCCCTGATCTCGTGTGCGAGGTCCGGTATGTCGAGCTCACCCGCGACGGTACCCTCCGCCACCCCGTCTATCTCGGCCTTCGCTCGGATGTGGAGCCGAAGGAGTGCACTGGCCAGGAGATTGCCGCGTCGGCCAGGGAGGCGCAGCGCAGTGCCGAGCGGGCCGCGCGCAGCGACGCGCCGGCGGAGGTGGTGCCAATGGCAGCGAAGGCCCGAACGCCGGCGGTCCTGAAGATCGACGGGCATGACATCAAATTGACGAACCTCGAGAAGGTCCTCTTTCCCGAGGACGGCTACACGAAGGCCGACCTCATCAAGTACTACACCGAGGTCTCGCCGTACCTCGTGCCGGTGATCCGCGATCGCCCCCTCACGCTGAAGCCATTCCCCGACGGGATCAGCGGGCCGAGCTTCTATCAGAAGGACAAGCCCGGTTTCACGCCGCGCTGGATCAAAAGCTGGACCGATGTGGCCGCCGACCGTGAGGGCGGCATCGACTACGTCCTCGGCAACGACCTCGCGACGCTCGTGTGGATGGCCAACTACACGGCCATCGAGATCCATCCGTGGCTCTCGCGCATCGACAAGCCGGACAATCCTGACTTCGCGATGATCGACCTCGACCCCGCGGCCGGATCGACGTGGGCCCAGGTGAAGGAGACCGCGCTCATCGTCCGCGACATCCTCCACTCGATCGATCTCGAGGGGTTCCCGAAGACGACCGGGTCGCGCGGCATCCACGTGCTCGTGCCGATCGCCCGCCGCTACTCGTTCGAGGAGTCGCGCGGATTCGTCGAGCAGGTCGGAAAGGCCGCGCAACAGAAGGCCCCAAAGCTCGTCACGCTGACCTTCGCCAAGAAGGAGCGCCGCGGGATCTACGTCGACTACCTGCAGAACGTGCGCGGGAAGACGACCGCCGGCCCGTACAGCGTGCGGCCGATCCGCCGCGCGCCGGTCAGCGCGCCGCTCCAGTGGGACGAGATCGACGGTCTCGGCCGGCCCGACGCATTCACGATCGCTAACCTCCCCGATCGGCTCGCGACGGTCGGCGACCTGCTCGCGCCCGCGCTCACGCTCGCGCAGAAGCTCCCGTCGAAGGCATTCACGACCGGGGCGCCACGCGCCTCAGCGGCCGCTGCACCCGCGCTGAAGAAGGCCGCCGCGAAGAGCAAGGCGCCCGCGAAGCGATGACCGGCGCGGTCCTGGCGCCGGGGTATGGCGGGACGGCCGAACAGCCATTGCTGAAGCGGCTCGCCGCGCGGCTCGAGACCGACGGCATCGCGACATCGCGGATCACGTTCTCGACGAAGCGGCCGAGCCGCGCCTACGCGACGGAGAAGCAGGAGCTGCGCGTGGCCCGCGATGCGCTCATCGTGCGACCAGGCGGTCCGGTCGCCCTTGTCGGTCGATCGTTCGGCGGACGGATGTGCGCGTTCCTCGCGGCCGAGGAGCCACCCGATGCCCTCGTGATCCTGAGCCACCCGATCTCCCCGCCCGGCCGGCCGCGCCCCGCCGACGAGGCCGCCCTGCTCGCGATGGCGTGCCCGACGCTCGTGGTCCAGGGCGATCGCGACGAGCTCGGGCCGCTGGCAGTGCTCGAGCGGATCGCCGGGCAGAACCCCCGGGTCGACCTGGTAGTGCTGCGCGGCGCCGGGCACGACTACGGCACCCACGAGGCCGAGGCGATCGACGCAGCGGCACGGTGGCTGGTGAGCGTGCTCCGTTAGGCCTCCGTCCGGCGTTCACGAAGCCTCCACATCCGGAGTCCAGCGTTGGGGACGCATCAAGAAGATGCCAAAAGGAGTCATCTCATGTACGCGCGAGGAATCTTCATCGCGATCCTCATCGTCGTTCTCGGGGGTGCGATCGCCGTCGGCGCATACGACGCCGGCATCGCCCAGGGCGCGGCGCAGATCGTCGTCCCGGCCACCGGCGGCACCGCTCCGGCGGTCGCCTACTACGGCCGTCCGTACGGCTGGGGCTTCGGCTTCTTCCCGTTCGGCTTCCTGTTCCCGATCCTCGGCCTGTTCCTGTTCTTCGCGCTGATGCGCGCGCTCATCGGCGGCGGGCGTGGCTACGGCCACCGCGGCTGGTACAGCGACGAGCACGGCGTTCCGAACCGGTTCGAGGACTGGCACAAGCGGTCCCACGGGGACAGTGCGGTCCCGACCGACCGCTCGGCACCGCCGCGTCAGTAGCATCCGCGGGATGAAGACGATCCTCGTCGTCGACGACGAACCGAAGATCGTCGAGCTGGCCCGCGACTACCTCGAGCACGCCGGCTTCGCGGTCGTGAGCGCCTTCGATGGATCGGAGGCGCTCACCCGCGCCCGGACCGACGCGCCGGATCTGATCGTGCTCGACCTCGGCCTGCCCAAGCTCGACGGCCTCGACGTGGCCCGGGCGCTCCGGCGCGACTCGAACGTGCCGATCGTCATTCTCAGCGGTCGCTCCGATGAGACCGACAAGCTCGTCGGCCTCGAACTCGGCGCCGACGACTACGTCACCAAGCCATTCAGTCCCAAGGAGCTCGTCGCGCGCGTGCGCGCCGTGCTGCGACGCATCGAGCGACCGGCTCCGGCCTCCGACATCATCCGGGCCTCCGACGTGACCCTGGACGTGCCGCGGATGCGCGTGCGCGCGGGCGACCGCGACGTCGAGCTCACCGCGACCGAGTTCCAGCTCCTCGCCGCGCTCGCGCGGGAGCCCGGCCGGGTCTTCACGCGGTCGCAGCTGCTCGACGCCGTGCACGGCGTCGCGTTCGAGTCGTACGAGCGCGCGATCGACGCGCACGTGAAGAACATCCGGCGCAAGCTCGAAGCCGATCCGCGTGAACCGCGGTACCTCCAGACGGTCCACGGCGTCGGCTACCGGTTCCGGGATGACGACCGGTGACCGGCTGGCGCGGATACGAGCACCGGCCGCCGTGGTGGCCGGAGAGCGAGCCGTTCCCACCGCCGCGGCATCCGCGAGCGGCCGCGATGCAGCGCCGCTGGTACCGGCGGATGTTCTTCGTGTTCTTGACGGTCCTGGTGCTCGCGATCACGGGCGCGTTCACCGTGTTCTGGGCGCTCGCGGGGGCCATCGGATTCGTCCGCCCTGATGGCCAGCCCCAGGTGTTCGATCGTCCCGGCCCGCCGTCGTTCTTCTTCGTGCCGCTGGTCATCATCGTGATCCTCGTCCTGCTCGGTCGTACGTTCCGGAATTTCGCCACGCCGGTGGGCGACCTCATCGAGGCGGTCGGCCGCGTCGAGGCCGGTGGCTACGACGCGCGCGTGCCCGAGCGGGGCCCGCGTGAGATGCGGTCGCTCGCGCACGCGTTCAACGCCATGACCGCGCGCCTCCAGGCGAACGAGTCGCAGCGCAAGCAGCTCCTCGCCGACGTGACCCACGAGCTGCGCACGCCGCTCACGGTCATGCAGGGCAACGTCGAGGCGCTCCTCGACGGCGTCCGGCCGCTCGATCGCGAGCACATCGCCACGCTTCTCGACGAGACGAAGGTGCTCGCCCGGCTCGTCGACGACCTGCGCACCTTGTCGCTGGCCGAGAGCGGCGCGCTCACGCTGCACCGGGAAACGATCGACCTGGCGGACATCGCGCGTGACGTGGTCAGGTCGTTCTCCGATCAGGCGCAACGGGCCGGCGTCGCGCTCGGCTCGACCGCCGATGGCCCCACCGCGATCGACGCCGACCCGGTTCGCGTCCGGGAGGTCCTCACGAACCTCGTCTCCAACGCGTTGCGCTACACGCCGGCCGGCGGCACCGTGGGCATCGAGCTGCGCGGGGCGGGCGGGCGGGTCGAGGTGACCGTGCGCGACACCGGGACGGGCATCGCGCCGGAGGCGGTCGCCGGGATCTTCGACCGCTTCAGCAAATCGACCGACTCACCCGGTGCCGGCCTCGGCCTCGCGATCGCGAAGGGGCTCGTCGAGGCCCATGGCGGGACGATCCGCGCGGAGAGCGCGCCCGGTCAGGGCACCCGGATCGTGTTCACGCTGCCGGTGGGAGCGACGGCCTAGCCGGGCGAGTTCGCGTCGTCCATCTGCGCGCGCTGGAGCTTCCCCGAGAAGTCGACATAGATGGACTTCCACTCGGCGTAGACGTCGAGCGCCGCGCGGCCGGCTTCGCGATGGCCGTTGCCGGTCGACTTCGTGCCCCCGAACGGGAGCTGGATCTCCGCGCCGATCGTGCCCGCATTCACGTAGACCAGCCCGGTCTCCGCGTCGCGCATGAACCGGAACGCGTTGTTCACGTTCCTGGTGAAGATGGAGCACGACAGGCCGTACTTCGTCGAGTTGACGACGCGGATCGCCTCGTCGATGTCCTTCACCTCGATGACCGCCGTGACCGGTCCGAAGATCTCCTCCTGCGCCACGCGCATGTTCGGCTTCACGTCGACCAGGACGGTCGGCTCGTGGAAGAAGCCCTTCCCGAGCGCGCCTTCGGTCGGGATCCGTCCGCCGGCCGCGACCGTGGCGCCCTCCTTCTCGGCGATCGGGATGTAGCTGTGGACCTTCTGCTGCGCATCGCTCGAGATGACCGGTCCGAGGTCCGTGCCCGCGTCGAGGCCGTGGCCCATCTTCATCTTGTTGGCCCGCGACACGAGCCGATCGATGAGCTCGTTCGCGACCGCCCGGTTCGTGATCACCCGTGACGCCGCCGTGCAGCGCTGACCCGACGTGCCGAACGCGGACCACACGATCCCCTCGAGGGCGAGGTCAAGATCGGCATCGTCCATCACCACGATCGCGTTCTTCCCGCCGAGCTCCGCCGACACGCGCTTGAGCTGCTTCCCGGCGATCTCGCTGATGTGCGAGCCGACGTCGCTCGAGCCGGTGAACGACACGAGGTCGACGCCCGGGTGGGTGACGAGCGCGTCGCCGAGCGTGCCCCCCGGTCCAAGGACGAGATTGAGCACGCCCTTCGGCAGGCCGGCCTCCTCGAGGAGCTCGACGAGGCGCACCGCGAGCATCGGGGTGTACGAGGCCGGCTTGAACACGACGGCGTTCCCGAGGACCAGGGCCGGCATGATCTTCCAGGTCGGGATCGCGAACGGGAAGTTCCACGGCGTGATCGCCGCGACGACCCCGAGCGGCGCGCGCATCGACATCGCCCACTTGTTCGGCAGCTCGGCCGGGACCACGTCGCCGAACTGGCGGCGGCCTTCTCCCGCGGTGTAGTAGGTCATGTCGATGCCTTCTTGGACGTCGCCGCGCGCTTCCGCGAGGACCTTGCCCATCTCGCTGGTCATCTCGCGGGCGAGCTGGTCCTTGCGTTGGAGCATCAGCTCGCCGGCCCGGTAGAGGATCTCGCCGCGCTTCGGCGCGGGGTACAGGCGCCACGACTCGAACGCGCGTCGTGCGGCATCCACCGCCCGGTCGACGTCGGCCTTCGCCGACTTCGTCGCCGTCGCGATGAGCTGGCCCGTCGCAGGGTCCAGATCCTCGAACGCCTCGCCACTGGCCGAGTCGGTCCAGCGGCCGTCGATGTAGTTCTGCAGATGCGGCGTGGCCATTCGCTCCCCCTTAGTCGCGTGCGGTGCCTAGAACTGCGCTCCGTAGAAGAGCCAGATCGTGAGCCCGCCGACGAAGATGATCCCGAGCACGATCAGCGCGAACGCGATGTTCGCCTGCCGGTCGGGATCGCTGCTGAAGTCTCTCATCGAGTGGAGCTGAGGGGATTCGAACCCCTGACCTCTTGAGTGCGATTCAAGCGCTCTACCAACTGAGCTACAGCCCCGAGCGGGGCGATGGGCGGCCGGAAAATCGAAGAAATGCGCTCACCGAGAGTTGCAGTGTATGGGCGCCGCGTGGGGAACGCCACGCGGCGGGACCATCGTCACCGCGTGACGGTCCCGGTACCGCCGTGAATGCCGCCGATCGCTTCGATCATCCCGAGGTGCCGTGCCGCGTGTTCCAGGTAGATGACCACGTTCTGCCCGTAGCTGTCCCCATCGGGATCCCCCGCGACCACGGAGCTCATCGTTTCATCATCGATCGCGGCGAGCAGGTCCTCGAGGGAGCTGAACGCCGCTCGCGCATATCCGATCACCTGCGCCTGCGCGGGGAACGCGACGCGGTCCGCGTGCGCATCGTCGAGCTGCGTTCCGGTATCGCGGACGCCCAACGTCCCTTCTCGTAGTCCCCAGTCGGATGCGATGCCCTGCTCGACCCAGACCTGGCGGCGTCCGCGCAGTCCATCGGGAAGCGTCGCGCAGCGCTCGGCAAGGATCTCCGCGAACCGGTCATCCCACCGCGCGATGTGCCACAGCTGCCAGGCGACGCTGTGCACCGCAGGGCCAGCGCTCTTGGCGAACGTGCGCTCGTCCAGCGCTTCAGCGGCCTTGAGCAGCCGCGCGTGG
The DNA here is from genome assembly GCA_036375335.1 of Candidatus Limnocylindria bacterium. Classification (GTDB taxonomy): domain Bacteria; phylum Chloroflexota; class Limnocylindria; order P2-11E; family P2-11E; genus UBA4735. Next base: position 761 of record DASUSA010000262.1, on the reverse strand, counting down.
GCCAAGGAGTAGTTCCGGGCGAGCAACGCGGTCATGGTGTCGTGTGATGCGCTCATCGCCTGCCTCCGTCCGCCGATGTGCCGATCACTCGATCTTCAGCACGACCGGCGCGTCGCCCCAGAGCCGCTCGAGGTTGTAGAGGTCGCGCTCATCGGGGACGAACGCGTGCACGATCACGTCGCCGAGGTCGATCAGGATCCACCGGCCTTCGCCGTAGCCCTCGACGCCCACCGGCATGCGGCCGGCGGTCTTCGCGCGCTCGACGATGCCATCGGAGATCGCCTGGACCTGCCGCTCACCGCGCCCGCTGCACAAGATGAACAGGTCCGCGATCGTCGTGACCTCGGACACGTTCATGACGAGGATGTCCTCGGCCTTCTTGTCGGTGGCCGCCTCGACGACGAGGTCGGCAAGGGCGCGCGGGCTCAGGTCGTTCGCGACGTCGATCCCTCCGTGCGGTAGAGCCCGCGCGCCTCGAGGTACTTCCAGGCGGGCTCCGGAACAAGGTATCGCAGCGACAGGCCGCGGGCTGCCCTCGCGCGCAGCTCGCGCGAGCTGATGTCGAGCCGCGGTGCGTCGAACACGACCGTCGGCGCATCGCCAATACGGTCCGGTGCGCCGGGCCGCTCGGCGACGACGAGCGTCGCGAGCTTCGCGATCCGGTCGGGGTCCTTCCATCGCGGAAAGTCCGCGATCGCGTCGCTGCCGAGGATCAGGAACAGCTCGTCGGTCCCGGAGAGGCGCTCAAGCGTGTCGACCGT
>DASUSA010000261.1:0-2052 GCA_036375335.1 Candidatus Limnocylindria bacterium | reverse complement strand
GCGTGCCGTCCTCGACGATCCGCCCGCGATCCAGCACAAGGATCCGGTCAGCCCGCTCGACCGTCGTGAGCCGATGCGCGATCACGATCGTCGTCCGGCCGAGCATGAGCCGGGCGAGGGCCTCCTGGACCAAGTACTCGCTCTCGTTGTCGAGCGACGAGGTCGCCTCATCGAGCAGCAGCACCGGCGAGTCGCGCAGCAGCGCGCGGGCGATCGCGATCCGCTGCCGCTGCCCGACCGAGAGCTTCACGCCACGCTCACCGACGATGGTCTCGTACTGCTCTGGCAGCCGGTCGATGAACTCGACCGCGTTGGCCGCCTCGGCCGCGGAGCGGACCTGCTCGTCGGTCGCGTCAAGGCGGCCGTAGCGGATGTTGTCGGCCACCGTCGTCGCGAACAGGATCGGCTCCTGCGGCACGACGGCGATCTTCTCGCGCACCGACCGCACGGTCAGATCGCGCAAATCGTGACCGTCGAACGTGATGCGTCCCGTGGTCGGGTCGTAGAACCGCGCGACGAGGCTGACCAGCGTCGTCTTTCCCGCACCGGACGGTCCGACGAGCGCGGTCGTGCGCCCGGCCTCGAACGTCGTCGATATGTCCGTCAACACGAGCGGCCCCTGGGCATACCGGAAGGACACGCCTTCAAAGGCGATGCGCCCGTCGGCTGATGCGAGCGCCGTCGCGTCCCGGCGGTCGGCGATCTCGGGCGCCGTGTCGAGTAGCGCGAAGATCCGGTCGGCGGCGCCGAAGGCCTCCTGCACCTGGGTCCATTGCGAGGCGAGCGCGCCCACCGGCCCCGCGACCATGCCGGCGTACAGGAGGAACGCGACCAGCTGCCCGGTGGTGGCCTCTCCGCGGATCACCTGATGCCCGCCGTACCAGAGCACGACGATCGATGCGGCGAAGCCGAGGAACCCAATGAGCGGGAACAGGGTCGACGAGAGCCGCGCGCGCTCGAGAACCTTCGCCAGCGTGATCAGGAGCTTCGCGCGGAAGCGCTCCGACTCGTACTCCTCGCGGGTAAACGCCTGAACGGTGCGGACCTCGGCGATGGCCTCCTGCAGCACGCCGACGGCTTCGCCCTGCGCGTCCTGCGCCTCGCGGGAGATCGCGCGGATCCTGCGCCCAAGGTACTGGCCGATCAGGCCGATCGGCGGAGCCACCACGAGCGTGAGCAGCGCGAGCCGCCAGTTCATCACGAAGATCACGATGATGCCGCCGACCAGAGTGAGGACCTGACCGAGCACCGTGATGATCGTCTGCGTGATCACGCCGTGGACCAGCGTCGCATCACTCGTGACGTGCGACATGAGCTCGCCGGTCTTGCGGCGGGTGAAGAACGAGAGTGAGAGCGACTGCAGGTGCCGCACGATCTCCATCCGGAGGTCGAAGATCACCTTCTCGCCGGTCCAGGTCATGACGTAGCCGCGCAGGCCGTCGATCGCCGCACGGACGAGCAGCACCGCGATAAGCCCGAGCACGAGCTGGTCGAGGAGCGCGGCATCCTTCAGGCCGAGGTCGAGCACGCGCAACACGACCTGCGGCCAAATCAGGCCGAGAACGGTCGACAGGATCAGGAGCGCGGTCGAGAGCGCGAGATTGCGGCGGTACGGCCGCACGAAGCGCAGCAGCCGCCGGTACATCGCGATCGATGGCTTCTTCTTGGCCTGCCCGCTGCCGCCCATCATCATGAACGTGTGGGCTCCGCCACCGCCGGGCCGCATCATCATGACTTCAGACTAAGGCTCACTTCCCCATCCCCACGTCCGCGAACAGCCCGCCCTGCGCGTTGACGACCTTCTTCGTCGCCGCGGCGGCCGGCGAGCTCCAGGCGAGCGGAATGCGCGGGATCTCGCGCTGGACGATCTTCGACACCTGCTTGTAGAGCTCGGCCCGCTTCGATTGATCGGGTTCGCCCTGGCCCTTGCGCAGGAGGCCCGCCACTTCCTTGTTGATCCAGGCCCCTGCCGCGGTGGGCTGGTCCTGCCCGTTCGCGATGGGTGGGATGAATGCCTTCCCGAGGAGCTCGTCGGGGTCGAACGTCGCCGTG
>DASUSA010000260.1:0-4530 GCA_036375335.1 Candidatus Limnocylindria bacterium | reverse complement strand
CACTTCGTCATCCGGCGCGGCGACGAGCCGATCGATCCGAGCGGTCTCCTTCCGCACTCCTAGACTTCCGCTCTGGTGAGGCAGACCGGCTTTTCCACAAAGGTCGGATCGACCACCGAGATCCGTGCGAGCTCCGACGTCGTCGTCGTGAGCGAGCCGACGCTCGGCGCGACCTTGCGCACCAAGGGTCGCTTCTATCTCCTCTGCGAGGTCTTTCCGCAGGGCAAGCCCGGCGCCGACGTGGCCCGCGAGGTCGCCGATCTCGTTCGGGAGCAGTACGAATACGACCTCTCGGCGGGTATCGAGGTCGCGCTTCGAAAGGCCCTCCGCGACGCGAACCGGCGGGCGGCTCATCGGCTCCGGGACCAGCACGGCCGTGTGACCCTGCACGCGGCCTGCGCGATCCTCGTGAACAACGAGCTCTACGCGGCGCGGATCGGACTGGCACAGATCTTCCTCGTCCGCCGCGCGCGGCTGTTCCTGCCGGGCGACGAGCAGAACGAGCTTGCGGACTTCGTCCATCGCACCACCACCCGACGTGCGGCGTCACTGGGCAGCGAGCCCGACCTGCTGCCCTCGGTGTGGAAGCAGGCCATCGAGCCCGGCGACACGATCATCCTCGCGGGCGGCAATGCGATCGCCGTGCTCGGCGCAGACGCCCTGTTGAACGCGGCGGTGACCCTCCACCCGCGCGCGGCGGCCGAGCACCTCCACAACCGATTCATGGCCGGGGGTGGCTCCGGTAGCGACAGCGTTGTGTTCATCGAGATCTCGCCCGCGACGACCACCGCGCCGCGGATCGCGTCCGCACCGGAACCGAGCCGGCCCCCCGAAGCGGTGATCGTCGCCGAGGGCATTCGGTCGCGCATCGACACCATCTGGAGGCACCGGCCGCGCATCGGCCGCGCGGTCGGCGCGGTGGCCACGCCGGCCGCGGGCGCGGTCGGCAGGAGCGTGGCCATCGGCCTCGAGCTGATGCCGCACAAGCGCACGACCCTCGGTGGCCCGATCCACACCGCGCGGGAACGGTCGGCTCGCCAACAGCGGATGGTCAGCCTGCTGGCAGTCGGCCTCCTCCTCGTGGCGATGCTCATCGGTGCGGTCGTCGTGCGCGACTACCAGTCGAACAACGTCGTCGCGAACTACAACCTGGCCGTGATCGGCGCGACGAGCGACCTCGATTCCGCGCAATCACTGCTCGACCGGAAACCGACGCCGGACGAGGAGCGCGCCCGGCAGCGGCTCGATTCCGCGCGGGCCCATCTCGCCGAGGCGTCGTCGTCTCCCGCTGCCGATGCCAAGCAGCTCGCGGCACTGGCCGCGCGCACCGAGGCGCTCTCCGATCGCGTCAACCACGTGCTCATCGATCTCGCATCGGTCGCTCCGGGTGCGAAGCCCGCGAGCTTCACCCAAACGCAATTCGGCCTCTACGTGGCCGACCCCGGGAGCGGCCACATGTGGCGGATCTTCGAGCAGCCGGTCGGGACCACGATCGCCGGCCCGGTCCTCCAGAAGGGCAAGGCCGGCGTCGGCAACCCCCTGCTCGTGACCGCCGTCACGAACGCGCTCTTCACCATCGACGACGCGAACAAGATCTGGAAGGCCGAGGGAAACACCGTCGCCGAAGTCACTCCAGCCGGCACGGACAAGTGGAAGAGCGTGAACGGCCTCGCGAGCTTCACCGGAACGCTCTATGTCCTCGACGCGACCTCGGGGCAGATCTGGCGTCACGAAGAGGACCGCGGCACCTATCTGGCGGCGGATCCGGTGCTTGCGCAGCCGTTCGCGCCCGGCGCGATCACCTCGTTCGCGGTCGACGGCAGCGTGTGGGTCACGACGACCGCGGGCGACGTCGGGCTATTCAAGCGGGTCGGTCTCGCGACGACCGCGACCAAGGCGGACTTCACCATCAAGTGGCTCGGGGATCCGGTGAAAGCGTCCGCGATCCAGGCGATCGATTCGCAGGGCAGCATCTATCTGCTCGACGCGCCGGGCCGTCGACTGGTGCAACTCAGCCGCGACGGCCGCGAGGTCGCCCGATTCGATCTCCCCGCGGACCTCCCGCCCCCGACGGCGTTCTTCGTATCCGAGGGCCAGCGCATCCTCTACACGGCTCACGGATCGAAGATCGCAGCGACCGACCTCAGTCGGTGATCCCGCTCTCCGACGTCAGTCAGGCGAAGGGCCCCGCGGTCGTCAACCGGCTGCTGCTGTTCTCCAACATCGCGGTGTGGATCTACATCGTGAGCCTGCAGCGGACGCCCGGCGCGCTCGAGACGTTCTTCGACCGCTACGCCTTCGACTGGTCACGCTTCACGCACGATCTGACCAGCGGCGCCTGGACGATCTGGACCTTCGTGCCGCTGATCACCCACATGTTCCTGCACGGCGGCTGGCTGCACATCATCGGCAACATGCTGTATCTCTGGGTCTTCGGGGACAACGTCGAGCGTCGCCTCGGCAGCCCGACGTACCTCCTGTTCTATCTGCTGTGCGGCATGGCCGCGGCCATCGGCCAGGGCCTCGTCGCGCCGGCGCCGATGCTCGGCGCATCCGGTGCGATCGCGGGGGTCCTCGGCGCGTACCTGGTCCTCGCGCCGGGCGCACGCATCCGCACGCTGATCTTCCTCGGCATCTTCATCACGGTCATCCAGCTGCCGGCGATCGTCGTCATCGGTTTCTTCATCGTGATCCAGCTCATCGAAGGAGTGGCATCCCTGCGCCTCGAGGGCTATCCGGCGACGGAGCAGGTCGCGTACTTCGCACACATCTTCGGCTTCGTCGCCGGGATCGTGCTCTGGTTCCTGCTGCGCGACCGCACGCACCGCGACGCGGCGCCGTACCGCAGGTACGGGTAGCATTTTCGGGTGCCCGAGTCAGCCCCGCGTTCGGGCCTCGTGTTGTGCACGGTCGAGTCGGTGCGCGTGCACGTTCTCACCGGGCAGCACGTCGTGCTCCTGCAGCCGCAGGATTCCGACCGGCTGGTTCCGATCTGGATCGGGGCCGATCAGGCCCACAGCATCGCGACGCGCATCGCCGGCATCCCGAGTGACCGGCCACTCACCCACGACCTGATGATGTCGATGCTGTCCGCGGCCGAGGTCGAGATCACCCGCGTCGTCGTGAAGGACCTGGTCACCGACGCGTCGGGGCAGGGCAGCGTCTTCCACGGAAGTGTGTTCCTTCAGGTCGGCCAGCGCGAGGTCGAGATCGACTCGCGGGCGTCCGACGCGATCGCACTCGCGGTCCGCTGCGATGCGCGGATCTTGGTGTCGGAGGGCGTGGTCGACCGCGCGTCGATCGCAGCCACCGGCGAGGACGACACCGAGCCCGGCGAGCTCAGCGTCTTCCGCCAATTCATCGAAAGCCTTCCGGACGAGCCCGCGAAGGGCGGAGGCGACATTCCCGACGACCCGACCAAGGGAAGCAGCTGATCCCGCTCCGGTCCACCGCGCCGTGATCGACCCCGCGATCTGGCCGCTCGAGACGAGCGCCGATCGGCGCGCGCACCTCCGGATCGGCGGCGTCGATGTCGTTGCGCTCGCCAACCGACTCGGCACGCCGCTCTACGTGTACGACGCGGCGACGATCCGCGACGCCTACCGGCGCTACGGCGCCGCGTTCAAGGCCATGCGTCCGGTGCGGGTGTCGTACGCGATCAAGGCCTGCGGCCTCCGTGGGGTGGCGTCGATCCTGGCGACCGCCGGCGCGGACGTCAGCGTCGCGTCGCTCGGAGAGCTGCTCGCCGCGAGGCGCGCCGGCTTCCCGCTCGCGCGCGCCCAGCTGCACGGGAACGCGAAGACCGACGAGGAGCTCCGCGCCGCGCTCCGGCTCGGGGTCGGCCGGATCGTCATCGACGGCGCCGATGAGATCGACCGGTTGGCTCGGCTGGTCGCGCGGCGGGCGCGGCCGCAGGACGTGTGGCTTCGGGTCTCCCCCGGCATCGGCGCGGACACGCATCCGCACCTGCGCACCGGCGTCCTCGACAGCAAGTTCGGCGCGCCGATCGCCGGCGGCGACGCGCTGACGCAGTGCCGGGCCATCGCGGCGATCAAGAACCTGCGGCTCGTCGGCATCCACGCCCATCTCGGCACGCAGCTGCACGAGGCTGAGCGCTATCGCGAGCTCGGGGCGGCCCTCGCGGCCCTCGCGGGCTCCCTGCGCGCGGCGACCGGCGTCGCGGTGCGGGAGATCGGCGTCGGCGGCGGGCTCGCGATCGCGTTGCGCGGCGAGGATCCGGTCCTCGACCTCGCGGCGTACGCCCACGCGGTCAGCGAGCCCATCCGGTCCGACGAGGCGCTGCGGAAGGTCGTCCTGTATCTGGAGCCCGGGCGATCGCTCGTGGGCCGCGCGGGCGTGGCCCTCTACCGGGTCGTCGGGACCAAGCGGGTCACGGGCGTACGCACGTTCGTCTCGGTGGATGGCGGCATGGGCGACAACATCCGGCCAGCCCTGTACGGCGCGGGGTACACGGCGATCCTGGCCGATCGCGCGACGGCTGCGCCGACGGAGCGCGTCGCGATCGCGGGG
>DASUSA010000259.1:0-6575 GCA_036375335.1 Candidatus Limnocylindria bacterium | reverse complement strand
AGGAAGCTCCCGACCAGAGCCGTCGCGCGGGCGGCCGAGCCCCGCTCGCTGTGCGGGCTGTGGCCGGCGGCCGCGAGCAGCTCGATCCGCGCCGACGGGACCTCGCGCGCGATGCGGTCGAGCTCCCCGGGCTCGGTGCGCGGATCGTCGGCGCCGTGCACGACGAGCAGCGGGACGCGCAGCTCGTGGAGCCGGCCTTCGTAGAAATCGTCGTCGGGCGTCTTCGCGATCTCGAGCCACGCCTGTCCCCCGGCGTGTAGCACGGTGCGCCAGTAGTCATCGCCATGCTCCGCGGCGAGGCGGCGGGCGACCCGCTCGCCGAACGAGTCGGGATCGTCGCGCATGCGGAGGAAGAAGTCGCGCGACCGCGGCTTTGCGCGATCCAGGTGGATCGCCTCGACGATCAGCCGGCTGTACCGATCGGGCGAACGGAGCGCGAGCAGCGTCGCGATGATCGCGCCGTCGCTGTGGCCCCAGAGTGCGCAGCGCTCGATGCCGAGGGCATCCAACAGCAGCTCGGTCTCCACGGCCGCTGCGACGTGGAACTTCGCCGGCAGCTCCGCGAGGTGCGGCGAGCGTCCGTAGCCGGTGCGGTCGGGGACCAGGAAGCGCCGGCCGAGCTTCGCGATCGCGTCGTCATACGGGTAGAAGCCGTAGCCCCAGCCGCCGTGCAGGATCACGAGCGGCTCGCCCGTACCGCCGTCTCGGTAGTGGAGCGTGATCGGTCGCGTGTCAGGGAGCAGCGGTGAGCGCTCGATCGCCTCCATCTTGGAGACGAGGGTCGTCACTTCCCCTTGTAGTTCGGCTTGCGCTTCTCGGTGAAGGCGGTCACGCCTTCGCGGGCGTCCTCCGACGCGAAGAGCCGGCCGACCGCGGCGTGCTCGAAAAGCATCCCGTTCTGGAACGGCATCCCGCCGCCGAGCACCGTCGCGAGCTTGATCTGGCCGATCGCGAGGGTCGGGCCGGTCGAGAAGAAGGACGCCATCTCGTGCGCGCGCTCCTGCAGCGCGTCGGCGGCCACCACCTCGTCGACGATGCCGAGGGTCTTCGCCTCAGCCGGCTGCACCGTGCTGCCCCGGATCATCAGCTCGAGGGCCTTCTGCCGGCCGATGAGCCGCGGCAGGCGCTGGGTCCCGCCGGTGCCCGGCAGCACGCCCAGGGTGACCTCGGGCAACCCGATGTTGTAGCTGCCCTCCGCGGCGATGCGGATGTCGGCGCACATCGCGATCTCCAAACCGCCGCCGAGACAGTGCCCGTTGATCGCGCAGACCACGATCTTCGGGGTGCGCTCGAACTTGCCCATGATCTCGTTCGCGTGGATGACGAACGCAAATTGGTACTCGCTGTCGGTCGACGCGAACATCTTCACGTCCGCGCCGGCCGAGAAGAACTTCTCCGACGCACTGCGCACGACGATGGCCTTGACCGCGGCGTTGAAGCGGACCTCGTCGATAGCGAGCGACAGGTCGTCAAGGAACGCCTTGTCGTACGAGTTGGCCGGCGGCCGGTCCAGCACGATGTGCCCGACGGCGTCCCGTATCTCCAGCCGAACGACCGACATGCTGACCTCCCGAACGCACGCGCGCGGATTTCCGGCACAATCTAAGCACCGAAGTCGCGCACGTGCGCGCCGGCAGCAGCAGCGTCGGAGAGGTGTCCCTCATGGCGAAGATGTTCATCAACGGCGAGCTCGTGGACTCGCAGACCGGCAAGACGATGGAGGTCAAGAACCCCTCGAACGGATCGGTCGTCGACTCGATCCCGCGGGGCAGCGCGGCCGACGTCGATGCGGCGGTCGAGGCCGCGGCGAAGGCGTTCCCGGCGTGGGCCAGCCTGCCGCCGACCAAGCGCGCGGCGATCCTGCACGCCGCCGCGGAGAAGATGAAGGCCGCAGTCCCCGAGATCGCGAAGCTGCTGTCGCAAGAGCAGGGCAAGCCGCTCGCGCACGCGATCCTCGAGGCCTCGCGGGTCCAGGAGAATCTCGAGTACTACGCCGGCCTGGCCGACAAGATCCGCGGGGACTACGTCCCCCTCGACGACCCGGGCAAGTTCGGCCTCACCATCCGCCGGCCGATCGGGGTCGTGGCCGCCATCACGCCGTGGAACTTCCCGCTCACCCTCATGGCGAACAAGATCTGCCCCGCCCTCGCGACCGGCTGCACCGTCGTGCTGAAGCCGGCGTCGACCACGCCGCTCGCGACGCAGAAAGCGGTCGAGATCATCAACTCGGCGGGCCTGCCGCCCGGCGTTCTCAACATCGTGCACGGGTCCGGCGCCGAGATCGGCGACGCCCTCGTGTCGCACCCCAAGGTGAACAAGGTCGCCTTCACCGGCCAGACCGAGACCGGCAAGCGGATCATGAAGCTCGCCGCGGAGCACGTGACCCGGGTCACGCTCGAGCTCGGCGGGAGCGATCCGATGATCGTGTGCGACGACGCCGACATCCGGCGCGCGTCCGCGGCGACGGCGATCGGCCGGTTCTTCAACGCCGGCCAGGCCTGCCTCGCCGTGAAGCGGGTCTACGTGTTCGCAGCCGTGGCCGAGGAATTCATGGCCAAGATCGCGGACCGCGCACAGAAGGAATGGAAGGTCGGCGACGGTTTGGCCGAGGGCACCAAGATGGGCCCGCTCCACACCGAGCACCAGCGCGCGGAGGTCGAGGCCCAGGTCGCCGACGCGGTGCAGAAGGGTGCCCGGGTCCTGGCCGGCGGCACGCGGCCGCAAGGCACGGAGTTCGAGCGCGGCTGGTTCATGGATGCGACGGTCCTCACCGACGTCCGCGAGGACTCGCGGATGCTGACCGAAGAGGTGTTCGGCCCGGCGCTGCCGATCGTGATCGTGAACGACCTCGACGAAGCGATCGCGAAGTCCAACGCGAGCGTGTACGGCCTCGGCTCCTCGATCTGGACGAAGGATCTCGCGAAGGCCCGCAAGGCCATCGAGCTCCTGCAGGCCGGCTACACCTGGGTGAACGACATCCAGGTCGCGTACGACCAGCTGCCGTTCGGCGGCTCGAAGCAGTCCGGGTTCGGCAAGGAGCACGGTCTCGAGGCCCTCGACGGGTACCTCGAGAAGAAGTCCGTCGTGCTCTCGGCGGGCTAACCGTGGCGGAGGTCGGGGCGCTCATCGCGGAGGCCCGGGGCCTCGAGCTCTTCCGGCCGCATGGCGCGTTCGAGGTGCACTGCGCCCACTGCCACGCCCGGCTCGACGGCAACGGGGACTGCGCGACCTGCGGGCTCATCGGCCGGCCGGCCGAGGAGCTCGAGCGGCGAGCGGCGACCGCTCCCGAGCGCGTGACCAAGCTGCTCTCCGGCGCGATCGCCAAGCGCCGCGGCTACACGCCCGCAGGCAGGGCCTAAGCCGCTCCTAGCGGAGCGCCGCCTCCGCCGCGGCGACGATCTCGGTGTCCCCGATCTCGACGACCGAGCCGTTGCGCTGCGTCGCCGCGAGGCAGAGATACGCGACGACGCGCGCCGGGCCGCTTGGCTGCGGCGTCGCCGGCCGAACCCTGCTGGGCTGCCGGGGGTCGACGAGCCCCGGATCGAACGCGCTCACCGCGATGCCGCTGCCGTCGAGCTCAAGCGCGAGCACGCGCGTGAGCTGGTCCACAGCCGCCTTCGCGGCGCAGTACGCGCTCCACCCCGCGCTGGCGCGGTCCGCGGCGCCGCTCGAGATGTTCACGATGCGGCCATAGTCGCGGTCGAGCATCCCCGGCAGCACCGCGCGGGTCACGAGGTACGTGCCGCCGACGTTGATCGCGATGTTGCGCAGCCAGGACGAGCCACTCGTCTCGGCGAGCGGCCCGATCGGATCGAGGACGCCGGCGTTGTTCACGAGGATCGAGGGTGGGCCGACCCAGCGCTCGGCAGCGAGCACCAGCTCCTGGACCTGCCGCTCGTCCGCGACGTCGGCGGTCTGGGCGAGCGCCTTGCCGCCCTGCTTCTTGATCGCCATCGCGACCTCGTCGAGCTCGGGGGCATTCCGCGACGCGACCACGACGTTCGCGCCGAGGCCCGCGAGGGTCTCGGCGATGGCCCGACCGAAACCGCGCCCGCCGCCGGTGACGATCGCCACCTGCTTCGCGAGCAGGCCGGTGGTCACGCCCTGACCGCCAGCTGTTTGGACAGCACGCCGGCCAGCCGGTCGATGTCCGCATCATGATGCAGCGCCCAGAACGAGATCCGCATGGCATCCATCGACTGGTCGCCGACGTGCTTGATCACGATGCGGTCCTCATCCCAGGCCCGCTGGACGATGTCGGCCGCGCCGCCGGCCCGCGGCTGCACCACGACGATGCCCGTCGGATCGTCGGCCCGGCCGAGGAGATCGAGCGGCAGCTCGCCCACCGCCCGCAGGACGCGCGCCCGTAGCTCCTTCACCCGGTCGCGGACCCGCGCGCCGAGCGCGCGATGCACCGCGAGCGTCTGGCGGATGCCCACGAACGCCGCGACGTCGACGGTGCCGATCTCGAACCGCGTCGCGTCGTCGTTCAGCTTCATGTGGCCCTCGAGGTCATGGTCCGCGCGCGACCGCCACCCCACCCGGCTCGGCGTCCAGCGCCCCGGGTCGGCCACCCAGGTCGCACCGGTCGCGAGCGGGCCATGCAGCCACTTGTGGCCGAGGAACACCGTCGCGTCCGCGCCGAGCGCGCGTACGTCCACCGGGATCTGGCCGAGTGCCTGCGCGCAGTCGATGACGCTGATCGCGCCGGCTTCGCGCGCGAGCCGGCACACGGCTTCGACCGGTAGCCGCCGGCCGGTCCGACACGACACGAGGGACAGCACGATCGCCTGCGCGCCGTCGCGGAACGCCTGGGCGGTGTCCTCGAGGAACCGCTCGTCGTCGTGCAGGGTGATGACCCGAACGCGATCGCCGCGATCTTGGCGCCGGTACACCGGCAACAGCGCAGCCGGGTGCTCCTCCGCCGTGGTGGCAAGGAGGGCGCCCGGGTCGAGCGGCAGCGACGCGATGAGCATGTTCAGCCCGTCCGTCGCGGACTGCGTGAGGGCGATCCGCGACGCGCCGCCCGGATCGCCGATGAAGGCCGCGAGCTCCTCGCGCGTCGCGCTGAGCTCGGCGTTGTACGAGTCGTAGCCGACGTGCGAGAACATCCCGACACCGTTCATCCATGTGCGGTACGCCTCCGCGGCGCGCTGGGCGACCGGGAACGTCGGGCCGGAGCCGGCGACGTTGAAGTACAGGAAGTCGTCGTTGAGCGCCTGGAGCGCATCGATCGACGTGTCGGGCCGCTCGTCGATGAAGGTCATGCGGTGGTGATCCCGCGGATCGCGAGCCCGGCGGCGAACAGGGCCATCAGGCCGAAGGTCAACGAGGCCGTGCGCCCCTCGCGCCGGCGCACCATCGTCGCGGCCAGCGGGATGGCCAGCGCGAGCGCGAAACCGTACAGGACGTGCAGCGACTGCGAGGGGGCGCGCGAGACGAGGAGCGCGATCCCGAGGAGCCCCTGCGCCACGGCCGCGATCTCGAAGATCACGAGCGCCCCGATGAAGCTCGGCGTCGGGCCTGCCCCGCGAAGGCCGAGCCACAGTCCCCAGAGGCCCACGATCGAGAGATACAGCACGATCGCGGTCGCGACGCGGCCGTGCAGCGAGAGCACGACATCCACGAGATGCAGGCTAACCCATATCCTCGGAGTCACCAGTGATCGAGGCCCGCGATGTCACCCGCCGGTTCGGATCCTTCACCGCGCTATCGCACGCGTCGTTCGTGGTGCGGAGCGGCGAGATCGTCGCGCTCCTCGGCCCGAACGGCGCCGGCAAGACGACGGCGAGCCGGATCATCGCCGGCATCCTCGCACCCACCGAGGGCGAGGCGATCGTGGACGGCCTGTCGGTCCGCGACCACCCGAACGCCGTGCGGGCGCGCTGCGGGCTCGTGACCGACTCCCCCTCGCTCTACGAACGGATGACCCTCCGCCAGTACCTCACGTACTTCGCGCGGCTGTACGACGTGTCGGCTCCCGGTCCGCGGATCGCCGAGCTGGTCGAGCTGATGGCCCTGACGGCGGTGATCGACACGAAGCTCGCGGCGTTCTCGCGCGGGATGAAGCAGAAGGCCGCCATCGCGCGCGCGCTCGTGCACGAGCCACCGGTCCTGTTGCTCGACGAGCCGGCCACCGCGCTCGACCCGGAGATGACCCAGACCCTGCGCGAGCTCATCGTCTCGCTCCGCGCGCAGCATCGCGCGATCCTCCTGTGCACCCACGATCTGGACGAGGCCCAGCGGATCTCCGACCGGGTCGTGATCGTCGACCGCGGCCGCATCATCCGCGAGGGCGCGACCGAGGAACTCCGTTCGGCCGGCCGGCCGTCGTTCCGCGCGGAGCTCGTCGCGGACGAGGCGGTCGTCCGTGGCGCACTGCGCGACGCCGGTGTGACGATCGACGGCGTGACCCCCGGGAGCGGTCGCGTCGAGGTCCGCTGGAGCACCGACGATCCCGCGGAGAGCAACACTCGGGCGCTCCGGGCGCTGCTCGACGCCGGCGCGCGCGTGGTGAGCGTGAACGCGGAGACGCGCTCGCTCGAGGACGCGTACCTGGCGATCATCAAGGAGAG
>DASUSA010000258.1:0-4221 GCA_036375335.1 Candidatus Limnocylindria bacterium | reverse complement strand
GGTCGCGCTCGCGGGCCACGGGTTCACGATGGCCATGCCCAAGGTGGTCGAGGTCCGCCTCGACAACAAGCTCGGACCGTGGATCCAGGCGAAGGACATCATCCTCGAGCTCCTCCGGCGTCGCGATGTGAAAGGCGGCGTTGGGCGGATCTTCGAGTTCACCGGGCCCGGCGTGGAGACCCTGTCGGTCCCAGAGCGCGGGACGATCTGCAACATGATCGCCGAGCTCGGCGCGACCACCGGCATCTTCCCGAGCGACCGCCGCACCAAGGAATGGCTGACCGAGCAGCAGCGGCCCGGCGACTTCGTCGAGCTGCGCGCGGACGACGGCGCGGGGTATGAGGAGCGTGAGGTCATCGACCTCGCGAAGCTCGAGCCGCTCATCGCGAAGCCGTCGAGCCCGGGCAACGTCGTGCCGGTGCGCGAGGTCGCCGGTATCAAAGTGCAGCAGGTCTGCGTCGGCTCGAGCGTGAACTCCGGCTACGCCGACCTCGCGATCGTCGCGGCGGTGATGAAGGGCAAGACCGCGCACCCCGAGGTCTTCATGACGGTCACCCCCGGCTCGAAACAGATCCTCGACGCGCTCGCGGATGGCGGCGCGTACCAGGCGATGATCGCGAGCGGCGCGCGGATGCTCGAGCCAGCCTGCGGGCCGTGCGTCGGCATGGGCCAAGCGCCGCCCACCGGCAGCGTCTCGGTCCGGACGTTCAACCGGAACTTCCCCGGCCGCAGCGGCACCGACAACGACCAGGTGTATCTCTGCAGTCCGACCACGGCGGCCGCGACGGCGCTGCGCGGCGTCATCACCGACCCGCGGGACCTCGGCGAGGAGCCGACCTTCACGGTGCCGGCGATGGATCCCGGCGTCGACGACTCGAACATCCTGGTCCCCCTCCCGCTCGCCGAGGCGATGAAGGTCCACGTCGTGAAGGGTCCGAACATCCAGCCGCCGCCGCGGCAGACCGCGCTGCAGAACATGCTGCACGGCGAGGTGATCATCAAGCTCGGCGACAACGTGTCGACCGGCGACCTCTCGCCGGACGGCGCCGTCGTCATGGCGCTCCGCTCGAACGTGAATGCGATCGCGGAGTTCACCTTCAAGCGCTTCGACCCGACGTTCCCCCAGCGCGCCCGACAGAAGGGTGGCGGCTTCATCCTCGCCGGCCAGAACTACGGTCAGGGCTCCAGCCGCGAGCACGCGGCGCTCGCGCCGAAGGCGCTCGGCATCCGCGCCGTCATCGCGCAGTCGTTCGCGCGGATCCACCGGCGCAATCTCATCTCCCAGGGGATCCCACCGCTTGTGCTCAAGAACGAAGCGGACCTCGCGAAGATCGCGCAGGGCGACATGCTGACCATCGACGGCCTGCGCCAGGCGCTGCAATCGAACAAGGACAACGAGATCGTTATCGCGCGCACCGACAAGGGGGTGGAGGTCCCACTCAGCGCAAGCTTCCTCCCTGGCGAGGCCCGCACCCTGCTGGCCGGCGGACTCCTCGCGGAGCTCAGGGCGGGCGGCGATACGCTCTCCGCCGGCGTGGTCGTGAGCGGATCGGTCGAGCAGGGCTCTCCGCAGGAGAGCGCCAACCGATCGATCCCCGGCGACGAGCCAGTGAAGACCGCGCAGGAGGCCGCAAAGGCACCGAAGTGAGCACGACGAGCAAGTGACCACTCATCGCATCACGCTCATCCCGGGCGACGGCACCGGGCCTGAGATCGTCGAGGCGACCCGCCGAGCGATCGAGGCGACCGGCGTGCAGATCGAGTGGGATCGCCAGGAGATCGGCGTCCCGGCGATCGCGAAGTTCGGCACGCCGTTCCCGCCCGAGGCGCTCGCCTCGATCCGCCGCAACAAGGTCGGGCTCAAGGGTCCGCTCACGACCGAGCTCGGCACGGGCTTCCGGTCAGTGAACGTGGCCCTACGCAAGGAGTTCGACCTGTACGCGAACCTGCGGCCGGCGAAGACGTACCCGGGCGTGCGTGCGCCGATGGGCAACATCGACCTCGTGGTAGTGCGCGAGAACATCGAGGACCTCTACGCGGGCATCGAGTTCGACCTCGGGACGCCCGAGCTGACGGAGGTCCGCGCAGCCATCGAG
The DNA here is from genome assembly GCA_036375335.1 of Candidatus Limnocylindria bacterium. Lineage (GTDB taxonomy): Bacteria > Chloroflexota > Limnocylindria > P2-11E > P2-11E > UBA4735. The sequence continues at coordinate 2,125 of DASUSA010000258.1, read as the reverse complement.
AAGGCGAGCAGGCAGAAGATCCGCGAGGACGCGGCCATCTCGATCAAGTACATCTCGGAGATGGGCAGCCGCCGCATCGTGAAGTTCGCCTTCGAGTACGCGAGGTCCAACCACCGCAAGAAGGTCACGGCCGTCCACAAGGCCAACGTCATGAAGTTCACCGACGGCCTCTTCCTCCGCGTGGCCGGCGAGGTCGCGCGCGACTATCCCGACATCGAGTTCGAGGACCGCATCGTCGACAACATGTGCATGCAGCTCGTGCAGAAGCCCGAGCTCTATGACGTGCTCGTGCTCCCGAACCTCTACGGCGACATCGTGAGCGACCTGGTCGCGGGGCTCGCCGGCGGTCTCGGCGTCGCGCCGGGTGCGAACATCGGCGAGAACGGCGTCGCCGTGTTCGAGGCGATCCACGGCTCCGCGCCGAAGTACGCCGGCCAGAATAAGGTGAACCCGATGGCCCTCATGCTGGCGGGCGCGCTCATGCTGCGACACATCGGCGAGCGCGAGGCCGGCGACCGGCTCGAGCGCGCGATCGCGGCGGTGGTCGCGGTCGGGAAGGATGTCACCTACGACCTCAAGCCGGACCGCGAGGATCCGACGGCCGTCGGCACGAAGGAATTTGCGGACGCGGTAATCGCGCGGATGGCGGTCGTCCATGTCTGAGGTCGACCCGAACAACGCCGATCGCGTCCTCTACAGCACGAAAACGAAGTACGAGTTCCAGTTCGGTTACTCGCGCGCGGTGCGGCACGGCAACGTGATCCGCGTGGCCGGCACGGCCGGGCTCGACGACAACGGCAACCCGCTCTCCGGCGGCATCACCGATCAGACGCGGCGCGCGCTCGAGATCGTGAAGACGGCGATCGAGGATCTCGGCGGCCGGCTTGAGGACACCATCATGACGAGGGTCTACGTCTCTGACGTGGCGTCGATCGAGAGCGTCGCCGTGATCCACGGCGAGTTCTTCCGCGACATCCGCCCAGCTACGACGATCGTCCAGGTGAACTTCATCGACCCGCGTATCCAGGTGGAGATCGAGGCCGAGGCCGTCTACGGCGGCGCGGACGACGAGCGGTGACGACGGTCCGGGTCGTCGTCACGGGCGCGACCGGGCAGGTGGCGTACGCGCTGCTTCCGCGGATCGCCGCGGGGGAGATGTTCGGGCCTGACGTCGAGATCGACCTGCGCCTCGCGGATATCGCCCCGGTCATCGAGAAGGCCAAGGGCGTCGTGATGGAGCTCGAGGACGGGGCGTACCCCCTGCTCGCCCGCGTCACTGCGAGCAGCGACCGGGCAGAGAGCCACAAGGACGCCGACTGGGTGCTGCTCGTGGGCAGCGTGCCGCGCGGTCCGGGGATGGAGCGCGGCGACCTCATTCGGAAGAACGGACCGATCTTCGTCGACGAGGGCAAGGCGATCGCGCAACACGGATCCAAGAACGTGCGGGCCGTTGTGATCGGGAACCCGTGCAATACGAACTGCCTCATCGCCCGGCACTCGGCGGGGAACGCCGTGCCCGCCGACCGCTGGACCGCGCTCACCCGCCTCGACCAGAACCGCGCCACGGCGCTGCTCGCGGCGAAGGCCCAGACCCGCACGACCACCGTGAAGCACCTTGCGATCTGGGGCAACCACAGCGCGACGCTCTACCCGGACTTCACGAACGCGACCATCAACGGCAAGCCGGCGGCCGACGTCGTGGAGCGAGCGTGGCTCGAGACGGAGTTCATCACCGCGGTGCAGCAGCGCGGAGCGGCGGTCATCGCCGCGCGCGGTGCGTCGAGCGCCTTCTCTGCGGCGCAGGCGATCGTGGACCACGTGAAGAGCCTGGTGACCCGCACGCTGGATGACGGCTGGTTCAGCGCCGCGGTGGTGTCCGACGGCAGCTACGGCGTGGCCCGGGGCATCGTCTCGTCATTCCCGCTGCGCTCCAAGGGCGACGGCGGCTACGAGATCGTGCAAGGCGTGCGGCTCGAGGGCTTTGCGAAAGCACGCATCGACGCGACGATCGCCGAGCTCGAGAAGGAGCGCGACATCGTGAAGGATCTGCTCGGCTAGACGCGACCCAGAGCGCTCGGCCGGCGGTCGTCGTCACATCACGCGCGTCCGGCGCCTGGCAGCCGCT
>DASUSA010000257.1:0-2366 GCA_036375335.1 Candidatus Limnocylindria bacterium | reverse complement strand
AACGCGCGGCGCGGCCTCGATCTTCGGGCTCGATGCCGATCGCGATGCGGTCGCCGTGAAGAAGCGCGTCGGCTACGTCCCCGGCGAGCTTCCCCAGTTCGGCGGGTGGCGCGGCAGCGAGATCGTGGCGTACATCGCGGGTCTGCGCGGCGACCTGGACGATGTCGCAGTGGAGGCGATCGCCAGGCGCATGGACCTTGACCTCGGCCGGAAGTACCGCGAGTACTCGCACGGCAACAAGCAGAAGCTGGCACTCCTCCTCGCGTTCGCGCCACGAGCCGGGCTGCTCATCCTGGATGAGCCGACGAGCGGCCTCGATCCGTTGCACCAGCAGGAGTTCTACGGGCTCGTACGCGACGCGCGAGCGCGCGGCGCGACGGTGTTCATGTCATCGCACGTACTGTCGGAGGTCGAGCACGTCTGCGACCGCGTCGGCATCGTCCGCGAGGGTCACCTCGCGACGGTCGGCACGCTGGATCAGCTCACCGGCATCCGCGCCCATCACGTGCGCATCGAGTTCGCCGGTCCGCCGCCGGCCGAGCGGCTCCAGAGATTGAAGGGCTTCGAGGGACTTGCGATCGAGGGGCGGCAGGCCACCGGTCTGTACCGCGGCAGCTTCGACGAGCTGCTGGGTGCTGTCGCCGGATCGCCGGTGACCTCGTTCGAGAGCCATGAGCCGACCCTCGAGGAGGTCTTCCTCAGCTACTACTCCGGCGCCAAGCAGTGACCCTGCTCCGGCTCGCCCTCCGCTCGCACCGCACCGGAGCCATCGCGACCGCGGCGATCGGCGCGCTCGCCGGCCTGCTGAACTCGGTGGCGTACGCCCAGGTCGCCGGTGCGACGCCAGCCGAGCGCGCGGTCTTCGCGCATTCGATGGAGGTCGTCGGGAAGCAGCTCTCGTATCTCCTTCCGCCTCCGGTGCAGCTCGACACGATGGGCGGTTACCTCACGTGGCGCGCGTTCAGCGCCGTCGCGATCGTCTACGCGGTGTGGGCGATGCTGGCCGCGACGGGAGCGGGCCGCGGCGACGAGGAGAAGGGTCTCACCGAAGCGTGGCTGGCCGCCGGTGTGTCGCGGGGACGGTGGCTCGCGACCCGTGCCGCCGCGTTCGTCGCCGTCGCGATCGCGTCGCTGCTCGTCACGATCGCTGCGACCGCCGCCGGCGCTGCCGTGTCGAACGATCCCCTGCCGCTCGGCCCGCTCGCTGCGGAGCTCGTCCCGCTCCTCGTGCTGACCGTATGGGCCTTCGGCACCGGCCTCGTCGTCGCGCAGCTCGTGACGACGCGCCGCGCTGCCTCGGTGACCGCCGGCCTGGTGATCGTCGCGCTGTTCTCGTTGAATTCGCTGGTCCGAGCGGGCGGGGATCCCGGTCCGGCCAAGTGGCTCTCTCCTTTCTATCTGTTCGACCGGAGCACGCCGCTCCTGGCCGACGGTGCGGTCGACTGGCCCGCCAACGGAGCGCTGCTCGTCGTCGCGGTCGCGCTCATTGGCCTCGCGGTCTGGGCGTTCGGCCGGCGCGACATCGGCGGTGCCGTGCTCCGAGGACGGGCGGCGGCCCGTCACGAGGCGCGATGGCGGCCCGCGTCCGATCCGTTCCTGCGGACCCCGGTGCTCGCGCAGGTCGATCAGCAGCGGGTCTGGATCGCCGGGTGGGCGATCGCGATGGCCGTTCTGGCCTACTTCCTCTCCTCGCTCGCGCGAACGGTCGTCGACGGCTTCAAGGACATCCCCGCGATGCAGATCTACCTCGAGCGCGCGGGGATCGGTGGTTACGCGGACGTCATCGGGGTGATCTGGTTCTCGACGGCCCTGCTGCTCATCGCGATCTTCGTGGTCACGCAGGTGAACGGCTGGGCCGGCGATGATGCCGACGGCCGGCTCGAGGCAGTCCTCGCTGCGGGTGCGTCGCGAACGCGCATCGTGCTCGAGCGCATCGCAGCGCTGCTCGTGGCCACGGGCATCGTCGCCGCGGTGAGCAGCCTGGGCGTGTACATCGCGTCTAAGGCGTTCGACATCCCCGTGCCGGCGGACCGGCTGATCATCGCGACCGCGCTCGTGCTCCCGGTCGTCTTCGCGCTCGGTGCGGTCGGTCACGCGCTCGTCGGATGGCGCCCGCGCCTGGCGGTGGTGCTCATATCGGCGGTCGCGGTCGTTTCCTACTTCATCCTCGAGTTCGTTCCGCTGTTCCAGCTTCCGGACTGGGTGAGCCGCACCTCGTTCTTCGCCCTGTACGGCACGCCGATGACGTCGGTCGACTGGGCCGGTGCCGCCACCCTCATGGCGGTCGGCGTCGGGGGCACCGCGTGGGCGTTGGTGTCGATGCAGCGTCGCGACGTGGGGCGGTAGCGACCCGTTAGCGGACGGTC
>DASUSA010000256.1:0-3387 GCA_036375335.1 Candidatus Limnocylindria bacterium | reverse complement strand
ATCAACTCGGCAGCCTCGACGACCCCGAGCGCTCGTTCGTGCGGCGCGCCCGCGACGACGTCCGGGAGCGCATCGCGGCGGACGATCCGCTGTTCGACCCCGGGAGCGCGTATTTCGCGCTGCCGCCGGGCGCGGCCGCGCTCGAGGCACTGCCCGACTAGCTGCGGAGCCGGCTCGCATCTCGGCGCATCGAGATCGACTGCAGGAGCCCGAGGGCCATGCAGATCGAGATGAGCGACGATCCACCGTGCGAGATGAATGGCAGCGGGATGCCGGTGACGGGCATGAGGCTCATCGCCATGCCGATGTTCACCACCAGCTGGAACGCGAGCATCGAGAAGATCCCGGCTGCGAGGAACGTGCCGAACGGGTCACGCGAGCGGAACCCGATCCGCAGCGTCGCGACCAGGAGCACGACGAAGAGCGCGAGCAGGATCACGCCGCCGAGGAAGCCGAGGTCCTCGGCGAGCCCGGCGAAGACGAAGTCGGATTCCGCGATCGGCAGGTAGCCGAGCGGGGATTGCGTGCCGGCGGTGAGGCCCTTCCCCGTCGCCTGGCCTGAGCCGATCGCGATGAGCGACTGGATGATGTTCCAGCCGGCGCCTTGGGGATCGGCGTACGGATCGAGGAACGCCGTGAGCCGTGACTTCTGGTACCCCTGCAAGAGCCCCCAGATCAGCGGGAACGTCGCGATGCCGATGGCCACGAGCGACGCAAGCTGCCACGGCCGCGCGCCGGCGAGATAGGCCATCCCGAAGAAGATGCCGACGAAGACGAGGCTCGTGCCGAGATCGGGCTGGCGGTACACGAGCGCGAACGCCGGCCCGAGCAGGACGAGGGCGCCGCCGAGGACGAGTGGCGAGCCGATGCGATCGTGGCGATCGGCGAAGTACTTCGCGAGCACGACGATCATGAGGACCTTCGCGAACTCGCTCACCTGGAATTTCTGTCCGGCGATCGTGATCCACCGCTGCCCGCCGAGCACGTTGTGCCCGATGAGCAGCACGAGCACGAGCAGTCCCAGGGTCGCCAGGTAGAGCAGCGGCGCGAACGTGCCGAACCACGCGTAGTCGAAGTACGCGACCGCGACCATCGTCGCGATGCCGAGAGCCGTGAAGATCGCGCCGCGAAGGATGAACTGCACCGGATCGCCGGCCGAGGCGTCCTCGTACGACGTCGAATACGTGATCACGAGGCCGTAGGCCATGAGCAGGAGCGTGGCGATGAGCAGGTACGGATCGACGAGATCCAGCCGGCGGAAGGTCGGCTTGTCGTGCAGCGGCGAGGCCGCCCGCCCGATCGAGATGCCGGCGGTGCTCACTTGATGAGGTTCGCCTTCGTCGCCGGGTCGCCGAGCACGTACTGCTCGTACACCCGCTGGCTGATCGCGATCGCGGGGTTGAGGCACGTTTCGCAGAGGCCGCGGCTCGAGTCGAAGGTGAACACGACCATCGCGATCTTCGCCGTCGGGTCGGTGTTGTCCTGCTGCGGCAGGAACGAGACGAACCAGTTGTGGAATCCGAGCTTGTTCCGGCCGGCGCTGTCCTTGCCCGACGACAGGCCGAACTCCGCGGTGCCGGTCTTGCCCGCGATCCAGAGCTTCGCGTTCGGCATCGGAGCGTGGTTGCTGGTCACGACCTTGCGGGCACCCTCGCGGATCGTGCGCAGGTCGTCGGGCTTCATCGCGAGCTGGCGGAGGACCTCAGGCTGCTTCGTCATGACGACGTTGCCCTGCGCGTCGTCCACCTCTTTGAGGAGATGGGGCACGTAGAGCGTGCCGCCGTTCGCAACGGCGGCGTACGCGTTGAGCAACTGGATGGGCGTGACCGCGACGTAGCCCTGGCCGATGGCCTCGTGGTACGTGTTGCCGATGGACCACGGCTCGCCGAAGGTCGCTTCCTTCCACGCCGGGTCGGGCATGATGCCGGCCGCCTCGCCGGGCAGGTCGATGCCGGTCGGCGCGCCGAAGCCGAGCATCCGCCCGTACTTCGCGATGTTGTCCGGCCCGACGCCCTGCACGCTGCTCAACGGGCTGCCGCCCGCGAGCGTGTAGAAGTAGATGTCGCTTGAGTGGGCGTAGCCGTCCACGAAGTTCAGCGGGCCGTGGGCCCGCCAGTCGAAGAACGAGGTCCCGCTCACGCTGATCGAGAGTGAGCTGACGTTCACGACGGTGTTCCTCGTCGCCGTGCCGGCCGTGAGAGCGGACAGTCCGGTGACCATCTTGAACGTCGATCCCGGCGGGTAGATCTCCCCCACTGCCTTGTTCACCAGCGGGTGACGGTCGTCCTTGTTCAGCGCGTCGAGCTCGGTCTGGGTGATGCCGCGCACGAACATGTTGTTGTCGTACGCGGGTGTCGAGACCATCGCGAGGATCTCGCCGGTCTGCGGGTTCATCGCGATGGCGACGGCCTGGGTGAAGGCGTCGGCGTTGACCCCCGCGTTCAGCTCGTTCGCGAGCAGGTTCTGGAGCCGGTCGTCGATCGTGAGCTTGACGTTGCCGCCGGGCTGCGACGGCGTCTGGGCCAGGGTCTTGATCTCGCGCTGCGACGCGTCGCGCTCGATCTCGCGCGAGCCATATTGCCCGCGCAGGTACTGCTCGTACTCCCACTCAAGACCGGTGCGGCCGATCTGATCAGTCGGCAGGTAGCCGAGATCCTGCTTCGCCTGGAGCTCGTCCTGGGTGATCGGGCCGGTGTACCCGATGATCGGCGAATAGAGCGGCCCGTTCACGTATTCCCGGACCGACTCCGCGTCGATGCGAACGCCCGGATAGAGCTCCGCGCGCTCGGCGAGGAGCAATGCGACGTCGCGCGAGATCGGCTTCGTCGAGATCTTCACCGGCTCGTACGGGTTGCGACCGCGCTGGTCCGCGATCGCCTTCTGGACCTCGGCCCCGTCGCGGCCGATCAGCTGCGCGAGACCGGCGCCGACGTCGTCCTGACGCGACATCGGCAGATCGACCGGCACGACGCTCACGGCGAATCCCGGGATATTCCGCACGAGGATCTTGCCGGAGCGGTCGACGATGATGCCGCGATCGGCCGGGACGGGAAGGCGGAGGAGTCGGTTGCCTTCGGCGAGCACGCGGTAGTGATCACCCTGCACGACCTGCAGATCCCAGAGCCGCGCGGTCAGAACGCACAGCAGGAATGCGACGACCAGACCGACCGCGATGAAGCGATAGGGACGGATGAATTCGCGCTGACGGTCGTTCGTCCTCATCGTTAGAAGGATGCCTGTTTCTCGGTGAGCCGTGAGACCCCGCGCGCGATCGGATAGGTAGCGATTCCGAGCGCGCCGGTGAAGATCGCGCCGCCGCCGATCTGGATGGCGAGGCCGGGGATGGCGGGGATCGGCGTCCCCGCGAGCGCGAGGGCGACCGTGTAG
>DASUSA010000255.1:0-4793 GCA_036375335.1 Candidatus Limnocylindria bacterium | reverse complement strand
ACTGAACGGCGTCATGATCGAGGATGTTGAGGACCTCCTCGAAAGACTGTGAATACGTGTCGCTCGGCGTGAGAGCCGATGAGATGCGTGTGTACGCCCTGGGCTTCGGATGACGGCCTGGTACATGTCATCTCGACACGCATCGTTCGCTTTTCGGCATCATGCCGAAGATCGCGCGGCCGTAGACATCATTGTGTCGGTGGTGCCAGCTAGCGGGAGTAAGCAGTGGTTCCCGCCGCGGGACATCATCGCTGCTTTCCCCGGATGAAGGGCATGGCTGCGGCCTGCTTCATCCAAGACGCCGCCTGGCGTTCGTCGAGATCGTCCACGGACGCCAGCTCGACGCCCCGTGTGGACTTGCCCATGCCGACCGGCGTCACCGGCGGTTCCGGCCTTATCTCCGTCCCGCGTATGAACATCAATTTCACATGGCCGACGAAGGCGCCGAGCGAGAAGCACCAGCCTCCGCCGACACCGTAGTACGCCATACCCCATTTCACCGCCCGCTGGAGGTCCGGCAGCGTCTTCGCGGCCAAGGCATCGATGCGCTCGGCGACGCCGCGCTGCGGCTGCGGCAAGCTGGCGATGTAAGCGAACACAGGCTCGTCGCCTTCCGCGGCCTTCGCGGGACTTGCCCTGCCGGTCATGGCGACCGGCAATTTCGTGGCGGTCTTGGCGTCGTCGCTCTTAGCACGCATCCTCGACGACTTCATGACCGTCCTGCGCTTTCGTCCAGGGTGACGAGAAGCTCGTCGAGCTGCTTGAGCGACTCGGGCATCCCGGTGGTCGATCCGGAGGCGATCGCGCGGTCGAGAGCTTCCTTCGATGGATAGAGATCGTGCGCGACCAACAGCGTGTTGCGGCCCTGCTCCTCGAAGGTCACGGTGGTGAGCGTCCCGCCGTCATCCCCTTCGTCGTTGGTCCAGACCAGGCGTGAGTACGGTGTCACTTCGATGTACCGACCGAAGAACTCCACGGTCGAGCCCTCGTAGCCGAACACCAATTGGTACCTGCCTCCGACACGAACATCCATCTCGCAGGAAAGCAGCGAGATGGGAAACGACTTCGGTGCCCACCACCGCCTGAATAGGTCGACCTTGGTCCACGCATCGAACACGATGCGCGCCGGGCCGTTGACCGTCCGGGTGACTACCAGCTCACGCTCGGACCTCCGTTCCACCGTCGTGTTGGTCTGCACGGGGTGGCCTGATTCATTGTTGTTGCGTCCATCGACCTTCTCCTTCCTCGCACTCTCTCGACAACCATTTCTAGTTCGTTAAGCGTGAGTCCCAGATTTGGCGGTACCGACCGGAGCGGAGAAAGCAACTGCTCAGCCTCATGTCGAAGCGGTGAGGATCCGAGATGGCTCGCCGGTCGCCGTCAAAACCAAGCCCGAGCTGGCGCCGCTATTCGCTGCCCGAGTCCACATCTGCGGTCCCGACCGGATTCGAACCGGCGATCTCGTCCTTGACAGGGACGTATGCTAGGCCGCTGCACCACGGGACCGTGCCGGAAATACGGGCCTTTTGAGCACCCGCACTCCCCTGTGCAGCGCTCATTCTGCCACCTTTGAGCGCTCGCGGACATAAAGAGGCGGCGAGTGCGCTTCCTTTCACTCGCCGCCCCTGCCGGTGTGGCCAACGTTGATGCGGGCTAGCTCGCTAGCGCCTCCTGGCGCATCGATCTCGTCACCTCGGCCGCGACGCGGCTCGTCCGCGCCAGTCCCGACAGCGTGAAGTCGAGGCCCGCCTCCCGCAGCTCCTCGTAGCCGAGCCCCTTGTACAGGCGATTCCCGGCCACGTAGCACATCTCGTCATAGAGCTGGGGCCATTCGACCGCACGGCGCCGGAAGCAGAACGCGATGAACTCGATGGCGAGTGCAGCGATCCGCTCCTCCGTCACCCTGTGACCGACCCTCCTCCACGCGACCCTGCGCATCATCGGCACGTGCTTGCGCGCGAACAAGGTCTTTTGTCCACGAACGCGTCCACACCCTCGTCCACACCGCGCCACGCTTGTCGTCCACAGTCCGTCCACAAGATTTCACCGAGGCCGCCGGTCGGAAAGGCGCCGGCGCGTATTCGCCTCCCGTGCGCTCGCCCGATCGAGCGCGCCGTCGCCGAACCGCGTGCGGACCGCATCGAGTGCCGCGTTCAGCCGCGACATCCGCGCGCCGGTGAAGAGATCGAGCTGCTCGCCGCCGACCAGGCCGCTCATCGTCACCCCGACCAGACGCACCGGGCTCACCCGGCCCGCGTCGCGATCCGCCGCGAGCGCCTCGCGGAGCAGCGCGCGGGCCGCCTCGAAGATCGCAAGATCGTCGGAGGTTGGCTCGGTGAGGGTGCGCTGGCGCGTGCGCGTCTCGAACGGTGCGACCCGGAGCTGGAGCTCCACCGTGCGGCCGCGCAACTCGTGCTTGCGCAGACGTCGCCCGACGCCTTCGGCCAGGCGGAGCAGGGTTGATTCGATCTGCGCGCGGTCCAGCGTGTTCCGGTCGAAGGTGTGGGCGTGGCCGATCGACTTCGGATCGCCGGGATCGGCGACGACCTCGCGATCCTCGTCGATCCCTTTCGCGCGGAGTGCGATCGTCGACCCATGCTCGCCGAGCCGGGCCTCGAGCAGTGCGGGATCCGCGTTCGCAAGGTCGCCGATCGTGCGCATCCCGAGATCCTCGAGCACCCCTCGCGTCTTCGGGCCGACGCCCCACAGGCGCGAGAGCGGTAGCGGCGCTAGGAACGCGGCCTCGCCGCCGCGCGGCACGATCACGAACCCGTCGGGCTTTTGGAGATCGGATGCCACCTTCGCGCAGAGCTTGTTCGAGGCCATCCCGACCGAGAGGACGAGACCCACCTGCTCGTGCACCGCCCGCTTCAGATCGAGCGCGCAGGCCTCAGGCCCGCCGAAGAGATGCGCCGTTCCGGTGACGTCGAGGAACGCCTCGTCGAGCGAGATCGGTTCGACCAGCGGGGTGCGCTCGGCGAAGAGCGCCATGACCGCGTCCGATGCGACCTCGTACGCCTCGAAGTTGCCCGGCACGAAGATTCCGTGCGGACAGCGTTTGCCGGCCTCGCGCAGCGGCATCGCCGAATGCACCCCGAACTTGCGCGCCTCGTAGGAGGCGGCGCTCACGACGCCGCGTTCGGTCGGGCCGCCGCCGACGATCACCGGCTTGCCGCGGTACTCCGGATGATCGCGCTGCTCCACCGACGCATAGAACGCGTCGAGATCGCAGTGGAGGATCGTGCGCTCGGTCATGCGATGGCCACCCGGTGCGCCGCCGACGCGGGTGCGATGAATCGCGCAAGCCGCTCGCCCTCCTCCGTGAGCGCGACGCGGTCGGCCCTGGACACGCGGCTGAACGGGGTCACGGTGATCGTCGCGACGGCTGGTGCCGCGGCGATCGCCCACGTCCCGGCGACCATGCCGTCGACGAGGATCGTCTGCGCGACGTCACCGTTCTTGCCGATGACGATCCGGCGATGCGTCTCCGAGAGGATCCGGACGCGCTCGGGCGGCGCATACGCGAGCAGCGTGCTGTCCCACTTGGGCAGGTAGCGGGGCGGCGCGGCCGTGTCGGCGTCGGGGAGCGGCGCGCCCTTCAGGTCATAGAGCGTGCGGCCGCGCGGGTCGGTGAACGTCCGGATCTTGGTACCGAGCGCCTCGAGCGCGGCGCGGATCGCCGGGGAACGCATCGAGCTCCACGACGAGATGTCGTTCACTGTCGCCGGACCAAATGCGCCAAGGTGCCGCTGCACTGCGATGCGGACGGCGGCATCGACTGCGGGCTCAGTCGCCGCGCGGATCCACGCGTCCGCGGCGATGAGGTCTCCCGAGACGCGATGCGCCCACGTGCCGCTCGGGGGAACGTGCACGAGCCAGCCGTGCGAGGCGATGAGCCACCAGACCATCGGCCGCGACAGCTCCTTGGTCACCACCCCCTGCGACTCGAGGAAAAGGGCAAGCTCCTCGCGCGTGCGCGCGCTCTTCGCATAGGCCAGCGTCGCGCGATGGATCGTGTCGGCGTCCGCGAGCCGGCGTGCCGCAGGTGCCCACCGCTCGGGACGCGCGCGGGTCGTCGCGACCGACAGGGCGGGGTAGTCCTTCGCAGTCACGAGATGCAGCGTCCCGCGCATGAGCGTGGCTTTGACCACGGTGCGGGCGGCGAGTGCCCGTTCGAGATCCGCGATCGTGAACTTCGCCAGTCGTGACCAGAGGCCCACATACGGAGCCGGCGCCCATTGGGCCTGCAGTCCGGCGAGCCGCTCGATCGCGGCGGTCGGCGAGAGTGCGGCGCGCTTCAGGAGGAACTGTCGGGCGAGAAGGGCGCGGTTCAGCTCACGATCGGAGAGGACGCGCGACGTGGCCACCAGCGAAGGCTATGAGAGCCGGCGGATGACCCCGATGACCTTGCCCTGGATCTTCACGTCCCGGGCGTAGATGGGCTCCATCTCGCTGTTGGCGGGCTGTAGCCGGACGCGGTCGCGCTCCTTGTAGAAGCGCTTCAGGGTCGCGGTGTTGTCGTCGAGGATCGCGACGACGATCTCGCCGTCTCGCGCGGTGTCCTGCGGCTGGATCACGACGTAGTCGCCGTTGTCGATGTGGTCTTCGATCATCGACTTGCCTCGCACGCGGAGGACGAAGGTGTCGTGCTTGGGGGCGAGCTCGGCCGGCAGGGCCATCGTCTCGGTCCGGTCCTCGTAGGCCTCGATCGGCTGGCCGGCCGCGATCTCGCCGACGATCGGCGCGTTCACGACCTTTGCCCCGTGGCTGCCGGGGAGGGTGAGCGCGCGGGA
>DASUSA010000254.1:0-5211 GCA_036375335.1 Candidatus Limnocylindria bacterium | reverse complement strand
TGTCGCCGCGGAATGTCGCTTCGAGTGCTTGGAACTGGACCCGGTCGGGTTCTGCCGCGTACCGTTTCGCCTTCTCGATCTTGGAGATGAGGCTCGAGTTCATGAGTTCCTCCCGCTCCGTATTCGGTTCGGCGTCGGGGAAACCTCCGGCGTCGTTGCGAGTATAGGAAGGCGATATCCAGGCCGAATTCGAGCGGATCAGCTAGCTCTTTGTCCGTCGCAGAAGGTGCGCGCGAGCGGCCGCGTCGTACGTCCCGCCGCGCTCAGCAAGCCGGTCGGCGACGCGCAGGCGGTGCTCGACCGTGCGATTTCCGCCGTATTTGAACTTCGCGCGGACGTCCTCGATCGTCCCGACGATCCCGCGGATCGCGCTGAACTGCTTTCCGTAATCGTTGTCTGGCTCGACCGGCGCGTGGCCGCCCTCCGGCTGGAAGTGCGCGAGCTGTGCGCGGAGGATCGCGGCGAGCTCCTCGGGATCGTCGACCGATCGCGTGCGAACGACGGCCTGGACCGCCGCGTAATAGGACGTGGGGACGCCGTACTCGACGGGCTTGCCCTGCTCGGCGTTCCACTGGGTCGGGATGTAGGTGTAGTCGCCGTACACCGACACGAGCCCGAGCGGGTTCTCCGCAAGCGCCTCCCACACCGGGTTCGGCACGGCCAGATGCAGCCGGATCGTGCGTTCGCCGTCGTAGATGAAGTGCGTCGGCACGACGATCGGCACGTCCCGACCGCGCCCGCTCGCGATGAGCTCGCCGAAGTCCCGTGAGGCGAGGAAGGCGCGCCACTCGTCCTCGGAGATCGCCGCGTCGTGCTTCTTGATCAGCATCGCTCCGAGCGTACTAGCCTCGCGCATGGAGATGGGGATGCAGCACGGCCGCGTCGCGTCGGTCAACGTCGGGCAGCCGCGCGAGATCACAGTTGCCGGCACGGTCGTACGCACGAGCATCTGGAAGGAGCCGGTCGCGGGACAGGTCGCGCTGCGCGGCGTGAATCTCGCGGGCGACGATCAATCCGACCGGCGCGTCCACGGCGGAGACCGCAAGGCCGTGTACGCGTACGCGCGCGAGGATCTCGATTGGTGGGGCCAGCGGCTTGGCCAGCCACTCGAGCCAGGCACATTCGGCGAGAACCTCACGACCGAGGGCCTCGACGTGAGCGGCGCGCGCGTCGGCGAGCGGTGGCGGGTCGGGAGCGCGCTGCTCGAGGTGACTCAGCCGCGGCTGCCCTGCTACAAGCTCGAGCTGCGGATGGAACGGACCGGCTTCATCGACGAGTTCATCGACGGTGGCCGGCCGGGCGCCTACCTCCGGATCGTCGAGGAGGGCGAGGTCGGCGCTGGCGACGATGTCCGGATCATCTCGCGTCCCGATGGCGCGCCGTCGATGACCGACGTCATGCGGCAGAAGACGAAGCGCTCGGAGTAGCGAGCCGGATCGCTCGCGCGGCCTTGGGCGCGGAGGTGCGGTCCGGATGGAACAGCGACGCGAGCAGCTCGATCCCATCGACGACCCGCGGCCCCGGCCGGCTGAAGTACGCGTTGCCGTCCACCGCGAACACCTGGCCGTCGCGGACGGCGCGGAGCCGGTTCCACGCCGGGTCAGCAGCCAGCCCGCGCGACTCGACCACCGCACGCTCGGCGTCGAAGCCGCAGGGCATGAGCACGATGATGTCCGGGTCGGCAACCGCCACATCCGCGAGCGTCAGCTCGTGCGACCGCGCTCCCGGCTCGCCGAGGACGTCGTTGCCGCCGGCAAAGGCGACCTGCTCGGGCACCCAGTGCCCGGCACTGAACACCGGCCCGACCCACTCGAGGCAGGCGACGCGCGGACGCGAGGACCCGGCCACGAGGAAGCCGACGCGCGCGATCCGCGTGCGGAGATCCGCCACCAGCGACCCTGCGGCATCGCGGCGCCCGAGCGCCACGCCGGCGCGGTCGATGTCGGCGAAGATGCCCTCGACCGAATCGCCGTCGAGCGGCACGAGAATGGGCGCGGGACGGATCGTCGCCGGGACCTGCGCGATCGTGACCGCGCACACCGCGCAGAGCGTCTGTCCGAGGAGCACGCCCGGCCGCGCCGCCGCGAGCGCCGCCGCATCGAGATGGAACGTGCTCTCGCCGCGCTCCGCAGCCGCGCGAACCTGAGCGTCGATCGCGAGGCTGTCGGATCCCGGCGCGATCGCCGAGCGCGTGACGCGCGGCAGCTTGCGCGCGGCCGGAGGAAAGTCGCAGTCATGCGTGACCGCGACCACGTCGCCACCGGCGCCGAGCGCGAACGCGATCTCCGTGCCTGCTGGGACCAGTGAGACGATGCGCACGCTCGTAGGCTAGGCCTCGTGATCGAGCGCGCTGTTTCACTCACCATCGAGCACGAACCGCAGCTCGTCCGCGACGTCGGCGCCCGGCGACCGAAGGCCTGGGGCGCCCTCGCGGCGAAGGGGATCGTGACGTTCCGCGAGCTCGCCGGACGCGCGCCGAGCGAGACCGAGCGGCGTGCGATCTGGTCCGCGCTGTGGACCGCGGCCCAGGCGGTCAGCCCCGCCGGTTAGCGAACTCCACGGACCACCGCCACTCGCTGCCATCGGACGCGTTCCACCAGGCGGTGAGGATCCCGGCCTCGCCGCCGGGCAGGATGACCACCGCGCCGAGGTCGGCCTCGGTCGGCCAGCGGTCCTCGCGGACGATCGCGTCGGCGCGTCGAGCGAGACGGGTCATCGGCAGGTAGGGCCCGACCCGCGCGAGCGGCTCGCCGCGGGCGATCACGCGATCGTCACCCTCGCGGACGGTCACGGCGAGGACGGGTGGCGCGGCGTGGACCCACACGACATCGGTCGGATCGATCCGCGCACGGGCGATCTCGAGCCCGGTCGCGGCGGCCTCAGGGTAGTAGAGCTCCCAGGTGTGACTCACGGCCGCTGCGGCTCGTACGCGCGCCAGGCGTCCAGGCCGTGGGCCGCCGAGGGCCAGGCGATCTCCTCGAGTGGCGGCAGCTCGGCCTTCGTGAAGAACCTCGCCTCCGACGCCTCGTCGGGCGCGACCTGCATCCGGCCGCCGGTGATATGCGCGCGGTACATCACCACGAGGATCGGGAACCCAGGCCGCATCCACGTCGCGAGCAGCCCGTCGAGCGCCACATCAAAGCCGGTCTCCTCCTTCGTCTCGCGCATCGCGGCGTGCTCGAGCGTCTCATCATTCTCGACGAGCCCGCCCGGCAGGGCCCAGTGTCCATCTCGCGGTCCGTAGTTGAGCCGCACCAGAAGCACCGTGCCGTCCTGCTCCACGATCGCGTTCGAGCCGATCTGCACGTGCATGAAGTCCGCGAAGCCGCAGGCCGGACAGGTCGGCCGGTCGCGGCCGTCGATGCGCTCCAGGACGAGCTTCGTGCCGTCGCGCGGGCAGAACGCGAACGTGCTCGCCGGCACTCAGGCCTTCGCCAGACGGTCCTTCAGGTAATCGATCGACGTCACCGGCGACGGGTCGGCGCCGTTCAGCAGCGAGACATAGAAGGAGACGTAGTCGGTGAAGTAGGTCATCTGCAGGACCTCGGACAGCAGCGAGCCGCCGTCGAACTGAAGGTCCTTGTGCGGGATCTGGGACCGGTCCAGCAGCTCCTTGGTCACGTCGAACCGCAGCTTGTGGCGCGGGTTGTCGCGCTTGCTGCGGAGCATGAGGACCACCTGCGCGTCGCGTGCGATCGGCGGGTGCGGGAATCCGACCACGGCGTTGTGATTCAACTCGCTCATCACGTCGAAATGCGCCCAGTTCTTCGCGTTCTCGTTCCACTGGTCCTTCACGCGGCGAGCCATGACGCCCATGACGCCGGCGCCGTAGATCACCGGGATCTTGCCGACGAGCTCGATGGCCATCTTCTTCGCGTCGTTCGTGCGCGCGCCTTCGTGGACGCGCTCCTCGAGCTTGGCGACGTCCGCGAGCGCCGCCTCGATCTCCTTCCCCATGTCGCGCACGAGGCCGAGCTTCGTGAGCGCGCCCATGACGAGCGTGAGCGAGTAGCCGAGCGCCGCGCGCGGCTGGGCGTGATAGCCGAACGTGATCAGCGGGAGACGGAGGGCCTTCGCCTCATCGGCGAGCCTGCCGCCGGTGGTGATGGCGAGGATCTTCGCGCCGCGTTTCTTCGCTTCGTCGAAGCCGGAGAGCGTCTCCTCGGTGTTGCCGGAGAACGACGACACGATGACGAGCGAGTCCCGGCCGATGTAGCTCGGAACGCCGTAGTCACGGTGCACGCTGAGCGGCACCTTGAGCTCGTCGGTGAGGAGCGCGCCCGCGAACTCGCCGCCGATCGCGGATCCGCCCATCCCGAGGACGATGATGTTGCGCACGTCGCCGTAGGCCGGTGGGAGCGTCGTGGCGCTCACGATCTTCCAGGCGTCCTTGATCTGGAGCGGCAGGTCCTTGATCTTCGTGAGCATGTCGCCCGGATCGGCCTTCTTGATCGCCTCGACCGATTCGATCACCGATGTATCCACTACTTGGCCTCCCGCACCATCTTCTCGCCCGCATCGAGCAGCGGTGCGAGCTCGTCCTGTGATCTGGTCTCCGCGTAGACACGCACGAGCGGCTCGGTCCCGGAGAGCCGCAGCAGGAGCCACGAGCCGTCGTCGAGGAAGAACTTCGTGCCGTCCTTGGTGTCCAGTTGCACGATCTTCGCCACCGCGCGACCGGCGAGGTTCGTCGGCTTCTCGCGGTCGAGGGTTTCCATGACCCGCTTCTTCACCCCGGCGTACGCCGCAGCATCGAAGTGGAGGTCGCGCCGGAGGTAGAACGACGGCCCGACCATCGCCATGAGCTCGGCGATGAGCTGCGACGGCGTCTTCTTGGTCTTGAGCATGAAGTCGAGGATGAACAGGTCCGCGACGATGCCGTCGCGCTCGGGGAGGTGCATCGCGAAGCCGTAGCCGCCGGACTCCTCGCCGCCGAACATCGCGCCGGTCTCCTGCATCTTCGGCCCGATGTACTTGAAGCCAACCGGCACCTCGTAGACCGTCACGCCGAACTTCTCACCGAGGCGGTCGGCCATCGAGGTCATGTTCACCGTCTTCACCACCGGCTGCTTGAGGCCGCGGACCGTGATGAGGTACCACATGAGCAGCGCGTAGAGCGTGAGCGTCGTGACGAACTTCCCGTTCTCATCCCCGAGCCCGGCGCGGTCGGCGTCGCCGTCGACCGCGAGACCGACGTTCGCCTTCTCCATC
>DASUSA010000253.1:0-3481 GCA_036375335.1 Candidatus Limnocylindria bacterium | reverse complement strand
GGCCGCGGTGGGTGGCGCCGTCCCGGTCGTGCGCGGCGTGATGGAGCAGGGCGCGGTCCGGCCGCGGGTCCTGCGCGGCCTGCTCAACGGCACCACGACCTACATCTGCTCGCGCCTGGAGAGCGGTGTCGCGTTCGCCGACGCGCTGGCGGAGGCGCAGGCCATGGGCTACGCCGAGGCGGATCCGACGAATGACATCGACGGCTTCGATGCCGCGTTCAAGCTCTCGATCCTCGTCAGCCTCCTCGAGGGCCGGCACTTCCGACCCGATCAGGTCCGGCGAACGTCCCTCCGCACGGTGAGCGCCCCCGATGCCGACGCGGCGGCCGCGCGGGGGGCGCGAATCCGCTACCTCGCAGTCGCTGACTTCGGCGACAAGGCCACGAAGTGCCGGGTCGGGCCGGAGGAGGTCGCCGCCGATTCGCTCGAGGGGCAGGCCGCCGGGCCGACGAACGTCATCACGCTCGAGTCGGACATGGCCGACCGGCTGGTCTGGAGCGGCCCTGGCGCCGGCGGCGATGCGACCGCGTCCGCGATACTCGCTGACGTGATCGCGATCGCGAGGTCCCAGCGTTGAGCAAGCCGATCGTCTTCAAGTTCGGCGGGACGTCCGTGGCGTCCCCGCCGGCGATCGAGGCGGTGGCCCGGATCGTCGGCGCCCAGACGGGCGAGCGCGTGGTCGTGGTGTCCGCGACCGCGGGCACGACCGACGCGCTGGTCAAGGCCGCGGAACAGGCGACCGGGGGCGACGCCTCGGGAGCGCAGCAGACCATCGAGCGTCTGTCCGAGCAGCACCGCAACCTCATCGCCGATCTCGTCGGGGTCAATGGCGCCTCGGCCCTCACCGAGATCGTCGACCTCACCGATCGGACGATCGCCCTCCTGCGGAGCGTCGCGCTCCTCCGCGAGTGCAGCACCCGCTCGCTCGACTCGATCCTGTCCTATGGCGAGCGGGTGGCGGCGCCGATCGTGGCCGCTCTGCTGAGTGCGAAGGGCATCCCCGCCGAGGCGCTGTCCGCGGAAGGCCTCGTCGTCACCGACGATGCATTCGGCCACGCGAACCCGCTCCTCGAGATCACCCGCGAGCGGATCGAAAAGCAGCTGGTGCCGCGGATCCGGTATGGGACCGTGCCCGTCGTGACCGGCTTCGTCGGCTCGACCGTGGACGGCGTCACCACGACGCTCGGACGCGGCGGCTCCGACTATTCCGCCGCGGTGCTCGCGGCTGCGCTCGGCGCGGCGGAGTGCCGCATCTACACCGACGTGAGCGGCGTCATGAGCGCCGATCCACGGATCGTGCCCGACGCACGGCCGCTCCCCGCGATCAGCTACGCCGAGGCCGCGGAGCTCTCGTACTTCGGGGCGAAGGTCATCCACCCGCGCACGGTCCTGCCCGCGGTCGAGGCCGGGATCCCGGTCCGGATCCTGAACACGTTCGCGCCGGACGATCCGGGCACGACGATCACCGCGTCGACCCCACGCGACCACACGGTCGTGAAGGCGACCACCTCGCTCGGCGGCCTTGGTCTGGTGACGGTGCAGGGCGCCGGGATGAGCGGCGTGCCCGGCTTCGCGGCCCGGGTGTTCGATACGACGGCGGCCGAGAAGATCTCGGTGCTCATGATCAGCCAGGCCTCGAGTGAGAACTCGATCTGCCTGGTCGTGCCGAGCGACTCGATCAAGCGCCTCGAGTCCGCGTTGCGCAGGATGTTCTCGCAGGAGCTCGCACGCCACGACGTGGAGAAGGTCGCCATCGAGGCGCCGGTCGCGATCGTGTCAGCGGTGGGGGAGGGGATGCGCGGCACGCCCGGAGTCGCCGCGCGGCTGTTCGGGGCGCTCGGCGGGGCGAAGGTGAACGTGATCGCGATCGCTCAGGGCTCGAGTGAGCTCAACATCTCGCTCGTCGTGTCGGAGAAGGACCGCGAGAACGCCGTGCGGGCGATCCACCAGGAGTTCCACGAGAGCTAGCCTCGCGTCTGTCACACTTTGAGTTGATGGCACACGTCACCAAGCAGCGGACTGTCGCGGTCTTGGGCGCGACCGGCACGGTCGGCCAGCGGTTCATCACCCTGCTGGCCGATCATCCGTGGTTCAAGCTGACCGCGCTCACGACCTCGGAGCGGAGCGCGGGCAAGCGCTACGCGGACGGCGTGCACTGGCACCTGCCGGAGCCGATGCCTGAGTCGGTCGCGAACCTGAAGCTCGAGCCCACCCGGGCCGACATCGACGCGGAGCTCTGCTTCAGCGCGCTGCCCGCCGACGCCGCGGTGGAGCACGAGGCCGCGCTCGCGAAGGCCGGTCATCACGTGTTCAGCAACGCGAGCACGCATCGCATGGATGCCGATGTGCCCAACCTTCTGGCCGAGGTGAACTTCGAGCACGTGAAGGCGCTGGCGAAGCAGCGCGAGGCGCGCGGCTGGACCGGCTCGATCGTCACGAACGGCAACTGCACGGCGATCCACCTGACCCTCGCGATCGCGCCACTGCACCGCGACTTCGGGATCGAGCAGCTGCTCGTCACGACGATGCAATCGATCTCGGGGGCTGGCTATCCCGGCGTGCCGTCGCTCGACGTCCTGGACAACGTCGTGCCGTTCATCGGTGGCGAGGAGGAGAAGGTCGTCGAGGAGACCCAGAAGTTCCTCGGCGGCTGGGACGGGTCGGCCTTCACGCCGGCGCGGTTCCCGATGTCGATCCACTGCAACCGCGTGCTCGTGCGCGACGGGCACACCGAGACGGTGAGCGTGCGACTCAAAGGCTCGCCGAGCCTGCGCGCGGTCACCGACAGCTTCCGCAAGTTCAAAGGCCGGCCGCAGGAGCTGAGCCTCCCGTCCGCGCCGAAGCACCCGATCGTCATCCGGGAGGAGCCGGACCGCCCCCAGCCGCTGCTCGACCGCGATACCGAGCGCGGGATGGCCTCGACGGTTGGACGAGTCCGCGAGGACCCGGTCCTCGGCGTGAAGTTCGTCGTCGTCGGACACAACACCATCCGCGGCGCGGCCGGCGCGTCGGTGCTGAATGCCGAGCTACTCGTCGCGGAGCGCTGCATCTAGCGATGGCCGCCGAGTCCTTCCTGGTGCGCCTCGATCGCGTCCCGCTCAACCGCTTCCACTGGCGCCTGCTGGTCGTGGCTGGGCTCGGCTGGATGTTCGACGCCATGGACGTGATCCTCATCGCATTCCTGCTCACGCCGATCCGCACCGAGTTCGGCCTCGATACGACGCAGACCGGCTTCGTGGCGAGCGCGGGGTTCGTCGGGATGTTCTTCGGCGCCGCGATCGCCGGACGCCTCGCCGACCGGATCGGGCGCAAGACCGTGTTCCAAGTCACCCTCGTGCTGTTCTCGTTCGGCGCCCTGCTCTCCGCTGCCGCGCCGAGCTTCGAGACGCTGCTCGTCGCGCGGGCCATCGCCGGGCTCGGCCTGGGCGGTGAGCTCCCCGTTGCGTCCACGCTCGTGTCGGAGTACGCGCCGCGCGCCTCG
>DASUSA010000252.1:0-2938 GCA_036375335.1 Candidatus Limnocylindria bacterium | reverse complement strand
CGGCCCTCGCGATGCTCGCGTGGAGTGACGACGTGGTGCTGTTCACCGACGCGCGCCCGCTCGCGAGCGAGGACCGGCGGCGTTGCGAGGCGCTCGGCATCACGGTGCGGGACGAACGGGTCGTGCGGCTCGACGGCCGCGACGGGCGGCTCGAACGGGTCATCCTCGCCGGCCGAGCGGCGGTCGAGCGGGCGGCCCTGTTCCTGGTCGCAGGACAGCGCGAGCAGTCCGATCTCGCCACGCTGCTCGGCTGCGAGCTCAACGCCGACGGCATCATCGTCGCGGACGAGCACTCGGTCACGAGCGTGCCGGGCGTGTACGTGGCCGGCGACGCATCGATCGGCGAGCAGCTCGTGGTCGTGGCCGCGGCGCAGGGCGCGATCGCCGCGACGAAGATCCACGCCTCGCTCTGGGAAGAGGATCTGCGGCAGCGGGTCGCGCGAAGCTAGACCGTCGCGACGCTCGCGTAGATCGCGTTCAGGAACCGACTGGGCACCCGACCGAGGAGTCGCGCTCCGTTGAATCCGGCGCCTGGCGCGACGGCGAGCCACGTGGTGTAGCTGATCGGATGCGGGACCCAGTGGTTCCCCTGATCCGCGTCGTATTCGACGAGGACGAACCGGCCGCCGGGGGCGAGATACGAGCGCACCAGGGCCAGCACCGGCGCCTTGTCCCGCACGAAGTGGAGCGAGTTCGCCATCAGTACGCCATGCATCCCGCTGAATCCGAGCGGCCGCGTGAAGTCGGCGGCCCGCTGGTCCAACCGGACCCCGCCGTCGTGCGCCTTGACCGCCGTCGCCTGCGCGGCGAGCGCGCCTCGGTCTTGATCGATCGAGTGGATCAGCCCGCCCGTTCCGAGTAGGTCCGCGAGGGCGAGCGTGAACGCCCCCGCCCCCGATCCGAGCTCGAGCCAGGTCTCACCCGGAAGCACCGCATCGCGGATGAGCCCGACGTGATCGGCGTGGTCTATGGGGCGATGTCGGTCCGCGCCCGCTTGCGGGCATAGGCGCGGGTGTCGGCGTTGTCCACGAGGGACTTGGCGGTCTTGCCATCGAGCGGGTACGTCGAGATGCCCCACGACCGGGCGGGCATCTGGATCGTGCCGCCGTCTGGCAGCTCGACCTGGCTGTGGTCGAGCTCGTCCATGACCCGCTGCACGACGCGCTCGGCCTCTTCGCGCGGCGTGTCGGGCATCACGATCGCGAACTCGTCGCCACCGTACCGGGCGGGGATGTCCTCGGTCCGGACCCGGCGGCCGATGAGTCCGCCGAGCGTGCGCAGGACGGCGTCGCCCGCGAGGTGACCGTACGTGTCGTTCACCCGCTTCAGCCCGTCGATGTCGAAGTACGCGACCGCGAGCGTGGCCGATCGGCGCTCAGCACGCGCGACCTCCTCCTCAAGGCGGTCGTAGAAGTAGCCATAGTTGTGGATCCCGGTGAGCGCATCGGTGTTCGCCGCGCGCTTCAGCCGCTCGTGCAGCTCGGCGACGTCGATCGCGGCCGCGATCTGCGCGGCCACGGCCTGCAGCAGGGTCAGGTCACGCTGCCCGAATACGCCGACCGACGGATGCGACACGACGAGCCCGCCGATGGCCTTGCCCGACGACACGAGCGGCACGACCATCTCGGACCGCACGTTCGGGTCGCCGATGTAGCGCGGATCGCTTCGCACGTCGTCGACGATCTGGGACTCCCCATGCGCGACGACCCACCCCACGAGGCCGGTGCCGCTCTCGACGCGGGTCGGACCGGCCAGATCGGTGCGGGCACCGGCGGCGGAACGCACGACGAGGTCACCGGTGGACTCCTCGCGCAAGAGGATCGTGAACGCGGATCCGGCCATGTGCCGTTCGAGGATTGCGAGGATGCGCGACAGAAGCTGCTGCATGTCCAGCAGGGTGTGGAACTCGGGCGTGATCTCCGCAAGGATCGCGAGTTCGCGCGACGCGCCGACCTCGACCTCGGCCGCGGCGACCGCGCCCCGGGCCTCGATCATCGTGATGAACTCGTCCACGATGGCCGGGTCGTACCAGGCGCCGGCGAGGGTGCGCAACTCCGCGACCGCGGCCTCGGGATGGAGCGCCCGCCGGTACGGCCGGTCCGCGAGCATCGCCTCGTAGCCGATCGCGACCGCGAGGATCCGCGCCGGCAGGGAGATGTCCTCGCCCTTCTGGCCGTCGGGATAGCCCGTGCCGTTCCACCGCTCGTTCGCGTGACGGACGATCGGCACGACCGTGCGGAGGAACTCGATCGACTCGAGGATCCGGGCGCCGAGCAGCGGATGCTCCTGCACGATCTTCCGCTCTTCCAGCGTGAGCGCCCCGCTCTTCGCGAGGATCGTCGCGGGCACGCCGATCTTGCCGAGCGAATGGAACAGCGAGCCGTAGCGGAGATCGCGCAGCGTCGGGTCATCGAGACCGAGGCGCTCGCCGATCGCGACCGCGTCGGCCGCGATGCGCCGCAGGTGGTCCTCGTGATAGCCGTCGCGCGCCTGGATCATCGCGGTCAGCTTCGAGACCGTGGAGAGATACGCGTCGTCGAGCTTCAGGTAGAGCCGCATCGAGCGGATCGCGGTCGCGCCCATCCCGGCGAGGACGCCGATGAGCTCGCGCTCGTCGCCGGTGAACCGGTGCGGATCTTCCCACGTGACCAGGAGCGCCCCGACCGACTCGGAGGCCGCGCGCAGCGGCTGCACGTACAGCGCGCGATATCCCCACTCGGTCAGGCGCGACCGCGTCGGCTCGGCCGTCTGCTCGGAATCGGTGATCTCGACGGGCTTGCCCGACGCGATGGCGTCCGCGATCGCGCTGGGACCCGCTTTCGCCAGCGCGAAGTGCTCGGAGGGCAGCCGCCCGGTCGTGTTGCCGGCGAATTCGAGGGTCTCGCCTCCGGTGTCCAAGTAGACCGCCGCAGCCGAGGCACCGATCGACTCGACGAAC
>DASUSA010000251.1:0-7257 GCA_036375335.1 Candidatus Limnocylindria bacterium | reverse complement strand
GAGGCGCTCTTCACCTTGCCGCCGACGACGACGCTCGGGATGCGGAGGGTCGGCTGCGCGTCCGCGACGGGCGCGCCCTGGCCATCCTTGCCGCACGTGCCGACCGAGTAGCCGAGGTCGGAGCCGACCATGTCGATTTCGCTCATCAGCTTGGGACCCTGGCCGACCAGGGTCGCTCCGCGCAGCGGCTCGGCCTGCTTCCCGTCGCGGATGCGGTAGCACTCGGTGATCTCGAACGCGAAGTTGCCGCTCACCACGTCGACCTGCCCGCCGCCCATGCCCTTCACGAAGATGCCGTCCTTCACCGAGGCGAGGATGGCGGCCGGATCCGACGTGCCGCGCGCGATCATCGTCGTCGTCATCCGGCAGATCGGCAGGTGCCGGAAGGATTCGCGGCGGCCATTCC
Source organism: Candidatus Limnocylindria bacterium (assembly GCA_036375335.1). Classification (GTDB taxonomy): domain Bacteria; phylum Chloroflexota; class Limnocylindria; order P2-11E; family P2-11E; genus UBA4735. The sequence continues at coordinate 6,851 of DASUSA010000251.1, read as the reverse complement.
CGCTCTCTGCGATCCCGAGCTTCCGCGCGTGCTTCTTGTCGCTGAGGTACGTCTTCAGGACGCCGTTCTCGATGAGCACGGTCCGGTGGGTCTGGGTACCCTCGTCGTCCATCGCCTGGGTGCCTCGCCGGCCCGGGTCGGTGCCGTCGTCGACGACTGTGATCAGCTCGCTCGCCACCTTCTGGCCGAGCCGGCCCGAGTAGACCGACATGCCCTTCAGGTTGAGGTCGGCCTCGAGGCCGTGGCCCACCGACTCGTGGATGAGGGTTCCGCCAGCGTCGCTCGCAAGGACCACGGTGTACGTGCCCGCCGGTGCGGGCTCGGCCTGGACGTTCTGCACCGCGAGCCGCGCGGCGGTGTCGGTCGTCTCGAGCACCGCCTCCTCGGTGAGCATCTCGAAGCCCTCCGTGCCGGCCTTGGCCTTGTAGCCCGACTCGAGGACCTCGCCCTGCTTCGCGGTGACCAGCACGCCGAACACGAGCCGCGTGCGCGAGTCTGTGCGGAAGCGGCCCTCGCTGTTCGCGACGACGACGTCCTGCACGCTCTCGCGGTACAGCACGGTCACCTGATGAACCCGGGGGTCGGATGCGCGCGCCCGCTCGTTCGCGAGCTTCATGAGCTCGACCTTCCGCTCGATCGGGACCGTCCGCGGATCGATGCGCACGACCGACGGGCGGGGGAGCACGTCGGCAGAGACGGCGGTGACCTCCCGCATGCCGCCGTCATCGTCGGCGATCGCAGCAGCGGCGCGACCCGCGATGGACAGGAGATCGTCGCCATCGTTCACGTTGCCGTTCGCGTAGACCCCGCGCTCGCCGGCCGTGACGCGGATGCCCGCACCCTGGTCGACGCCGGTGATTGCGTCTTCCAGCTTGTTGTCGTCGAGCGTCAGCGTCACGACGTTGTTGCGCTCCCAGAACAGCTCCGCCCAGTCGCCGCCGCGCGACAGCGCGGTCCGGAGCGCGCGCGCCGCGTCCTTCTCGGTGACGGTCATGGTGCGAGGCAGCGTGACGGTGGAGATGGCTCGCTCCTCCCCTCGAGGGACCGCAGTTTAGCCCGCGCGCTCGCCGATGATCGTGACCGTTGCGCTCCGCGTCCGCGGTCCGTCGAACTCCGCGAAGTAGATGCCCTGCCACCGACCGAGGTCCAGCCCGCCATCCTTGATCGCGACGGTGATGTCGCCGCCGACGAGCACGGACTTGATGTGCGCGGGGCCGTTGCCCTCCGCATGGCGGTAATCCCCGGCATCGGGAACGAGCCGCGCCAGCGTCGTCAACAGATCGCGCTGGACGTCCGGATCGGCGTTCTCGTTCACGAAGATCCCCGCCGTCGTGTGCGCGACGGTGACGACGCAGATGCCGTCGCGGATCTTCGCGGCCCTTACTTTCTCGGTGACCCGCTCGGTGATGTCGATGGTCTCCGTCTTCTTGGTCGTCTCGATCCGGAGTCCCAGGTGCGCGGCCGTCATGCCACGGAGGCTTTCGCGCCGCGCTCGGCGAGGATCCGCGCGAGCACGCGGAGGTCGGCGTTGCCCCCGCTCACGACGAGCACCGTCTTTCCGTGCGCGCGAACGGCCCCGGATCGGAGCGCCGCCAGCGTCGCGGCGCCGGATGGCTCGACCAGCAGGGAGAGCCGTTCGAGGTAGTCGTAGGTCGCGGCCTCGAGGGCGTCATCGGTGACCGTCACGATCTCGTCGACGTACGCGCGCGCGAGGTCCACGTTCAGCTGCTCGGTGCCCTTTGCGACGAGCTTGTCGGCCACGCTGTGGGGGTGCTCGACGACCACCGGATGGCCGGCCTCGCGCGAACGGCGCACGGCGTCGGCCCCCTCGGGCTCGACCCCCACGATCCGGACGTCGGCCCGCCGCTCCTTCACGGCGAGGGAGATCCCGCCGATCAGCCCGCCACCCCCGACCGGGACGACGACCAGCCCGACATCCGGTACGTCATCGAGGATCTCGAGTCCGACCGTGCCCTGACCCGCCACGATGAGCGGGTCGCCGTAGGGATGGACGAACGTCTTCCCCTGCTCGCGCTCGATGCGGTGCGCGAGCGCCAGCGTGTCGTCGTACATCTCGCCTTCGAGGAGCACCTCGGCGCCGTACGCGCGGCACACGCCGACCGTCGTCTCGGACACCCCGCGGGGCATGACCACTGTCGCCGGCGCACCGAGGCGGTACGCCGCATAGGAAACCCCCTGAGCGTGACTGCCCGCGGAGGCTGCGACGACGCCGCGTGCGCGGTGCTCGTCGTCCAGCGAGGCGATCTTGTTCAATGCGCCCCGCACCTTGAACGTCCGGGTCGGCTTGAACGTCTCGATCTTGAGCAGGATCTCCGCGCCGAGCAGCTGCGACAGGTACGGAGAGCGTTCGATCGGCGCTCGGGGAAGGTAGCGATCGACGACGAGCCGCGCGGCCTCGACGTCTCGGATGCTCAGCACCGCGCGACGATACTTCCAACGTGGCCACACGCGGCGAAGCCCAGAGACGCGCGACCGAAGCGCTGCGGCGCGCCGGCGCGCCGACGCCGGCGCTCGACGCGGATGTGCTCCTCGCGCACGCGCTCGGCGTTCCGAAAGAGACACTCGTCGCGCACCCGGACGTCCAGCTCACCGCCGACGAGGGATCGCGCTTCGACGTGCTGGTCGCGAAGCGGGCCGACGGCGTGCCGGTCGCGTACCTGCGCGGATTCAAGGAGTTCTACGGCCTCCGCTTCGCCGTCGACCCGCGGGTGCTCGTCCCGCGGCCCGAGACCGAGGCGCTGGTCGACGCCGTCCGCGAGTACGCCGACGGTCGTGACCTGGTGGTCGTCGATGTCGGTACCGGATCGGGCGCGATCGCGGTCGCGCTGGCGGTGAGTGCGCCGTGCCTGCGGGTCATCGCCACCGACGTCTCGGCGCAGGCGCTCGTGGTCGCACGCGCGAACGCGAAGGCCCATGGCGCGCACATCGACTTCCGGCAGGGCGATCTCCTTGCGCCGGTCACGGAGCGGGTCGACGTGGTCGCCGCGAACCTTCCGTACCTCCGCGACGATGATCTTGAGCAGCTCGAAGGAGCGCGCACCTCGCTCGCGTTCGAGCCTCGCGTTGCGACCGTCGCCGGACCCGACGGGCTGGTCCTCGTCCGGCACGCGATCGCCGACCTACCCCGCGTGCTCGCCCCGACGGGCGCCGCGTTCTTCGAATGCGATCCGCCGCAGGCGGCGCCCATCGCCGCGCTTCTCGGACCGCTCGGCACTGTCGACGTGCTCAAGGACCTCGCCGGCCTCGATCGGGTCGTGCGGTTGCGGCGATGACGACGGCCAAGGCGACGCTCGCCGCGCTGCGCAGTCACGCGCTCACGTATCCCGAGGCGACGGAAGAGTTCCCGTGGGGCGATCGCACGATCAAGGTGCGCGGAAAGATCTTCGTGTTCCTCGGTGCGGGCAAGGACGGATTCGGGATGTCGGTCAAGCTCCCAGCGACGCACGAGCTCGCCCTCACTCGAAAGGGCACGCGACCGACACCGTACGGCCTCGGGAAGGCCGGCTGGGTCTCGCTCCAGACGAAGAGCGTCAGCGCGGCGCTGCTCGCCGAATTGAAGGACTGGATCGACGAGAGCTACCGCGCGATCGCGCCGAAGACGCTTGCCAAAGCCCTGGACGCGCGGTCCGCTCGGCAACCTGCTCGTCGTTAGGATTGCCCTGTGAAGACCCGCCTCCTTCCGGCCGATGCGCCAGGGGCGGTGGAAGAAGCCGCGACCGCGCTCGCGAACGGGGAGCTCGTCGCATTTCCCACCGACACCGTGTACGGCCTCGCCGCCGGTCATGACCACCTTCGGAAGCTCTACGTCGCGAAGGACCGGCCCAAGGACAAGCGGATCCCGATCTTGCTGTCCGACGCCGCGAATCTCGAGGCGAGCGCCATGGTCACGCCGGCCGCTAGAGCGCTCGCCGCGCGGTTCTGGCCGGGGCCGTTGACCATCGTGCTCGTCGCGCCGCGTCGCGGGACGATCGCCTTCCGCGTCCCGGCGAACGACGTCGCGCGACGGATCATCGCCGCGAGCGGAGGCGGGCTCCCGGTGACGAGCGCGAACCGCTCGGGCAAGCCCGAGTGCACGACCGCCCAGCAGGTGCTGGCCCAGCTCGACGGCCGCGTCGCGATCATCCTCGACGGGGGGACCACCCCGGTGGGGCAGGGCTCGACCATCGTCGACTGCACGAGCGAGCCGCTCACCGTCCTGCGCGAGGGAGCGATCACCAAGGCCCAGCTCGAAGAGGCGCTGCTCGGCGTCGAGTCGTATTCGTGAGGATCGCGATCGCGGCGGATCATGCCGGCGTGGACCTCCGCGACCAGCTCGCGCATCACCTGCGCCTCAAAGGACACCAGGTCGACGATCTCTCACCGGAGAACGATCCCGAGGACGACTACCCGCTGATCGTCGAGCCCATCGCCCGCGCGATCGCCGCCGGGCGCTACGAGCGCGGCATCTTCTGCTGCGGCTCCGGGATCGGCCCGTCCGTCGCGGGAAACAAGATCGCTGGCGTGCGCGCCGCCGTGGTGGACAACGAGTGGTCGGCGCGCGACGCGGTCGAGCACGTCAACGTGAACCTGCTGACGCTCGGCGAGCGGGTCATCGGCATCGAGCTCGCGAAGGCCGTCGTTGACGCCTACCTCGGGGCGACGGTCCAGGGTGGCCGCCACGAGCGGCGTCGCAAGCAGATCGAAGATCTGGAAAAGGTGAGGGCAGCATCATGAGCGAGATCGAGCGCGTCGACCCCGAGATCTACCTAGCGATCGAGAGCGAACGCCGTCGTCAGGTCGAGAAGATCGAGCTCATCGCATCTGAGAACTACACGAGCCAGGCGGTCATGGACGCCGTCGGGAGCGTCCTCACGAACAAGTACGCCGAGGGCTACCCCGGACACCGCTACTACGGCGGGTGCGAGTGGGTCGATGTCGCGGAGTCGCTCGCGATCGAGCGGGCGAAGGCGTTGTTCGGCGCGCAGCACGCGAACGTGCAACCGCACGCCGGCGCCCAAGCGAACATGGCCGCGTACGCCGCGGTTCTCAAGCCCGGCGACGTCGTGCTCGGCATGGCCCTCGACCAGGGCGGGCACCTCACGCACGGCTCGCCGGTCAACTTCTCCGCCCAGCTCTACAAGTTCATTCCCTATGGCGTGAAGCGCGACGACGAGACCATCGATTACGAGGCGCTCGAGGCGCTCGCCCAGGAGCACCACCCCAAGCTCATCGTCGCCGGCGCGACCGCGTACCCGCGGTTCTTCGACTTCCCGCGCCTGCGGAAGATCGCGGACGCCGCCGGCGCGCTGCTGATGGTCGACATGGCCCACTTCGCCGGCCTCGTAGCGGCAGGGGAGCACCCGAACCCGGTGCCGCACGCGCAGATCGTCACGACGACCACCCACAAGACCCTCCGCGGGCCGCGTGGCGGCATGATCCTCTGCATCGAGGAGTACGCGAAGGCGGTCGACAAGGCGGTGTTCCCGTACTCGCAGGGCGGCCCGCTCATGCACGTCATCGCCGGCAAGGCCGTCGCGTTGAAGGAGGCGGCGACGCCGGAGTTCAAGACCTACGCGAAGCAGATTCGCACGAACGCCCGGACGCTCGCGGCCGCGCTCGCGACCGCAGGCCTGCGCGTCGTGTCGGGCGGAACCGACAACCACCTGATGCTCGTGGACGTGCGGCCGATGAGCCTCACCGGCAAGGGCGCCGAGAAGCTGCTCGACGCGGTCGGGATCACGGTGAACAAGAACACCATCCCGTACGACCCCCAGAAGCCGGGGACTGCGTCAGGCATTCGCATCGGTACGCCCGCGATCACGACGCGCGGGATGAAGGAAGCCGAGATGGAGCGGATCGGCGCGCTCATCGCCCGCGCGCTGCGCGAGGCGAAGGACGAGACGATCGCGAAGCAGATCGCCGATGAGGTGCTCGATCTCACGCGGCGATTCCCGGTACCGGGTATCAGCCCGATCATCCGGGAGCCGGCCAGAGCCTGACCGACCAGCTCCACGTCTCGACCCACCCGCTCGTCCGGGAGAAGGTGACGCGCCTCCGTGACGAACGGACGCCTCCGCCAGAATTCCGGCGGCTGGTCCACGAGATCGCGCTGCTCGTCCTGTATGAGGCGACCGCCGACCTCCCGACGGCTCCAGCCGACGTCCGGACCCCGCTCGCGCCATACACGGGCGTCCGGCTAGCCCAGACCGTCGGCCTGGTGCCGGTCTTGCGAGCAGGTATCGGCATGGTGGAAGCCGCGCTCCAGCTGATCCCCGAGGCGCAGGTCTGGCACATCGGGCTGTTCCGCGACGAGCACACCCTCCGGCCGATCGAGTACTACAACAAGCTCCCGTCATCGGCGACGGCGCAGGTCTGTCTCGTGCTGGACCCGATGCTCGCGACGGGAGGCTCGTCGGCCGCCACGATCGAGATCCTGAAACGGTGGGGTGCCCGAAGCGTGAAATACGTCGGACTCATCGCCGCCCCTGAGGGCGTGAAGGCGCTGCATGACGCGCATCCGGACGTGCCGATCCATGTCGCATCGCTCGACGAGCGGTTGAACGACAAGGGCTACATCCTTCCGGGCCTCGGCGACGCCGGCGACCGTCAGTTCGGCACGAGCTGATGTCGACGATCCTCACCGCGGTCGGCTCGTCCACGTTGTTGCTGTTCGCCGGCTCCACGCTGCTCGCGTTCCTCCTTGCGGTCAGCGCGACGCCGGTCGTCGGCGCGCTCGCGCGGCGACTGGGGCTCATGGATGTTCCAGGTGGCCGCCGCCGGCATCCGGAGCCCATCCCGCGCATCGGCGGTCTCGGGATCGCCCTGGCCTTCGGGCTTGCGATCTTCTCGTT
>DASUSA010000250.1:0-10585 GCA_036375335.1 Candidatus Limnocylindria bacterium | reverse complement strand
GGTCCCGCTCGTCTACGACTTCTACGGATTCCCGCAGCGGTATTACGACGTGACGTACGCCGCGCCGGGCGCGCCCGATCTCGCGCAGCGCGTGCGGCAGCTTCTGCCGGGCCGGCCGATCGCGGACGACCCGGAGCGGGGTCTCGATCACGGCGCGTACGTGCCGCTCACCGTCATGTATCCGAAGGCGGACGTGCCGGTGCTGCAGATCTCGATGCCGAGCCTCGACGCGAAGGATCTGCTGGACCTCGGAACGAAGCTGGCCCCGCTCCGCGACGAGGGCGTCCTGATCATGGGCAGCGGTTTCATGACCCACGGGCTTCCGTTCCTCGAGGACTTTCGCCCAGAGGCCGTGCCGCCGGCATGGTCGACGGAGTTCGACCTCTGGAGCGCCGAGACCCTCGCGAAGGGCGACGTCGACACCCTCGTCGACTACAAGCGCCGGGCGCCGGGCGTGCGCTACGCCCACCCAACGGTCGATCACTTCGTCCCGCTCTTCGTCGCCCTCGGCGCGAGCCTCGCGCAGGCGGAGTCGCCGGAGACCGTGATCGAGGGCTACTTCCTCGGTCTTTCCAAGCGCTCCGTCCAGTTCGCCTAGGCCGCGTTCCGCGGCCGCAGCTCGAAGATCGGATGATGGCGAGCCTCGGCGACGTAGTCGGCGAGCGGTGCGCCAGGCGTCACGCGATAGAACCGCGGCAGCACCCGCGCGGCGAGCGGCGTTCGGAGCAGTGGCTCGAGCAGCTCGCGCAGCACCGGGGCGCCATCCTCGACCGACAGCTCCACGGCGTCGACCGGGACGCGCCGCCCGCGTTCGGTGAGGACCGCTTCGCCCGCGCTCCGGAGGTTCTGGACCCAGTTCGTCTCGCCGAACGTGCCGAAGACGTAGTGCCGGTCGCCGCGGTGGTACACGTTGACCGGCGTCGTGCGGGGCCGGCCGCTCTTCCGGCCCGTGATCGTGAGCAGGACCATCGGGGTGCGCTTCGGGCCCATCGGTAGGCCGAGCCCGAGCAGCCGCCCGACGAGCGGGTTGAGCAGCGGGACGAGTCCGGGGATCTTCTGGCGCATTGCAGTCCTCCAGGCGGTGTGGCCTTCATATGGAGGACGGATCAGGTGCGCCCAATGTGACCGGTCACATTCGGCCGATCTGCCGCGTCTACAACAGTGAGCGATGGACGGGAATCCGCTGGCCGAGGAGTTCGAGCGCGCGCGTCCGCGCCTGCGGGCCGTCGCCTACCGGATGCTCGGATCGCTCACCGAAGCGGACGATGCCGTGCAGGAGACCTGGCTCCGCCTCAGCCGGTCGAACGGCACGATCGATGATCTGCGGGCGTGGCTCGTGACGGTCGTGGGACGGATCTGCCTGGATGTGCTGCGGGCGCGCGCGACGCGCCGCGAATCCTCCACCGACAGCTGGCTGCCCGAGCCGATCGTGCGACTCGACGCAGAGGGCGATCCCGAGCGCGACGCGATGCTCGCCGACTCCGTCGGATTGGCGCTCCTGGTCGTGCTCGAGAGCCTCGCGCCTGCGGAGCGGCTCGCATTCGTGCTGCACGACGTGTTCTCCGTGCCGTTCGAGGAGATCGCGGCGATCGTGGACCGTAGTCCGGAGGCGGCGCGCCAGCTCGCCAGCCGAGCCCGCCGGCGGATCGGCCGCACGCCCCACGTGCCCGACGCCGATCTCGCGGTGCAGCGGCAGGTCGTCGACGCGTTCCTGGCGGCCGCCCGGGCGGGCGACTTCGATGCGCTTATCGCGGTCCTCGATCCGGATGTCGTCCTGCGCCAGGACGGCGGCGGCAAGGCGCCGCTGACGCGGCCGCCGGTCATCGGCGCCCACGCTGTGGCCGCGGAGATCAGCGTCCGCGGCCGGCCGTTCGCCGGGCTGGCTCGCCCGATCGTGGTGAACGGCGGAGCGGGAGTGATCGTCCGCCTGCCGACCGGGCTGACCGTCGTGATCGGGTTCACCGTCATCGGTGGCCGGATCACCGAGATCGACCAGATCGGCGATCCGGCGAAGCTCCGCGGGATCGTTTAGGCGAAGGGCGTCCCGAAGCGCTCGCGGCTCGCGACCTGACCGATCGGCTTGCGCTTCTTCCGTCCGGCGCCGATCTTCGCCGCCGGGTAGCCGAACGGCACGATCGCGACGCCCTCGTGGGTCTTCGGCGCCCCGATGAGCTTCTCGATCGCGGGCATCGGGCCGAAGCCGGTCCAGTTCGATCCGATGCCCTCGGCCCACGCGACCAGGATCATGTTCTGGATCGCGCGGCTCGCATCCGACATCCCGTACGGGCTGTCCTTCTCGACGAGCACGACGATCGCGAATGACGCGTCCGCGGTGTAGCGGCCGGTGTGCATGATCTCGCCGATCTTCCGCAGCGGCGCGCGGTCCTGGACGACGACGAAGTGCCATGGCTGGAGGTTGATCGAGCTTGCCGAGAGCCGCCCGGCCTCGACGATCCGTCGCACGAGCTCCGGAGATATCGGCGCGTCCGCGTAACGCCGTACCGCGAGCACTGTGCGGACCGCTTCGAAGACGTCCATCTGTCGCCCTCCCAGACCTCAGCCCTTAACGAATCCTTAGCCCGGTCGATGGCTCCCGCACCTAGGCTGTCACGGGTGCGGATCGCCCATCGGCTTGTCGCCGTGACCATCGTGACCCTCGTCGTCGCGGCGTGCGGCGGCCCGGCGTCGGTGGCCGTCGATCCAACCAGCGTGCCGACTGCGGCCGCCCAGAGTAGCGCGGCGGGTACGGCGAACCCCACCGGCGCGCGCAGCTGGACCGTGAGCGACAAGTCGAAGGCGACGGTGCGGGTTCGCGAGCAGCTCGTCAGCCTCAACCTCCCCTCCGACGCGGTGCTCGTGGCCACCGGCGCCAAGGGGGCGTTCCAGGTGAATGACGATGGCACCTTCGCGCCGGGCTCGCAGATCTCCTTTGATGTGAGCTCGCTCACCAGCGACCAGTCGCAACGCGACAGCTTCGTGAAGCAAAGCGTGCTCAATACACGGCAGTTCCCGACAGCGACGTTCGTGCCGAGCGCGGCCACGGGCCTCGTGCTCCCACTTGCGGCGAACGGTCACGTGACCTTCACGCTGACCGGCAAGCTCACCATCCACGGCACCACGAAGGACGTCACCTTCAGCGTCGACGCGATGCGGAGTGCTGGCAACCTGACCGCCACTGCGACCCTCGCCCCCACGGTCAAGTTCGGCGACTTCGGCATGCAGCCGCCCGCCGCGCCGGGCCGCGTGCTCAGCGTGGTCGACGAGATCAAGTTGACGATCGACCTTGTCGCCACCGGCCCCGCGAGCTAGCTCCACGTGAAGCGTTTCGCGATCGACGACGACCGGCCGGTCGGACGGATCCTCAGCCGGCGCGAGATCCTCGGGATCCTCGGCGGGTCGGCACTGGTCGCGGCCTGCGCCCCGATCAGCGCATCCGCGATTCCGAGCGTGACCGGCAGCGGCGCGACGGCGACTGTCATCGCTGCCGGCAGTGGGGCGGTCGCGGTCCTGCCGTCGTGCGTCGTCCGGCCCGCGCTCACGGAAGGGCCGTACTTCGTCGATGAGAAGCTGAACCGCTCCGACATCCGCTCGGATCCGTCGACGAACACCGCCAAGCCGGGGATCCCCCTGGCGCTGACCTTCCTCGTCTCGAAGGTGAGCGGCAGCGCATGCGTTGCGCTCGCGAGCGCGACGATCGACGTGTGGCACTGCGATGCCCTCGGCGTGTACTCCGACGCGACCGATCCGACCTTCGGCAGCACGAAGGGAACCAAGTTCCTGCGCGGCTACCAGACCACGGACCCGAATGGGATGGCGAAGTTCACGACCATCTGGCCCGGCTGGTACCAGGGCCGCGCGGTGCACGTCCATTTCAAGATCCGCACGACGGCGACGAATGGGCAGGTCGCTGACTTCACGTCGCAGCTGTTCTTCGACGAGACGATGAACGACCAGGTCTTCGCCCAGGCCCCGTACTCGCAGAAGGGCGGCGCGGGCCGGCTTCGCAACGAGGGCGACGGCATCTTCCAGGGCAGTGGCGGCAAGCTCACCCTTACGCCGACGAAGAGCGCCGGCGGTTACAGCGCGACGTTCGACATCGGACTCACCGCCTGAGCCGTGCGCACTCATCTAGCCTGTGCGCTCCGTGCCACTTCGCATCGGCGTCATCGGTACTGGCTTCGCGGGATCGACCCACGCCCGCGCCGCGGTAGGGCTGCCCGGCGCTGAGCTGCGGGCCATCGCTGCGGCGACGATCGCGGAGGCTGAGCCGCTCGCGACCGAGCTCGGCGTGCGCGTCGCGCCCGATGTCGCCGCGCTCTGCGCGACCGAGGACATCGATCTCGTCGTCGTCGCCTCGCCCACCTACCTGCACGCCGAGCACGTGATCGCGGCCGCGCGGGCGGGGAAGCAGGTCTTCTGCGAGAAGCCCATCGCCCGAACGCTCGGTGACGCGCGGGCGATGGTCCGCGCGTGTGACGAGGCGGGGGTGGGCCTCGCGATCGGTCACGTCGTGCGCTTCTTCCCTGAGTACCGGCGTCTCAAGGAGCTGCTGGACGCGGGCAGGCTCGGCCGCGCCGCCGTCGCGACGCTCACCCGCGGCACGGTGTCTGTGGGCGCGACGCGAGCCTGGTATCTCGACGCGGCCAAGAGTGGCGGTGTCGTGCTCGATCTCATGCTCCACGACCTCGATGTGCTCCGCTGGTGGTTCGGCGAGCCAGCGCGGGTGTACGGGAAGCGCGTCGCCGATCGCGGCGGGCTCGAGTACGCGCTCGCCAGCGTGCGCTACGACGACCGGCCGATCGTGCAGCTTGAGGCGAGCTGGGCCGAGCACGCCGGATTTCGCACGACCTTCGAGGTCCGCGGCGATCGCGGGATGGTCGTCCACGACAGCCGCGCCGCCGCCCCGTTCGTCGTGCAGTCGCCCTCCGACGCCGCCGGAGGCGCCGTGATCCCGGCGCCGACCCTTCGCGAGACGCCGTACCGCCGACAGCTCCGTGACCTCGTGGAACGCCTCGGGCGCGGCGAGGCGCCGCTCGTGGACGGGCGCGAGGGGCTGCGCTCGCTCGGGCTCGGCCTCGCGGTGATCGAGTCGGCCGACCGGAACGACGTGGTCGCCTGGACGGTGCCGGCGTGAGGCGGCTGCGGGTCGGCCTCCTGTCCTGGGCCCACGTACACGCGGCCGGGCTCGCGCGCACGCTCGCAACGCTGCCCCAGGTGGACTTCACCGGTTCATTCGACGAGACCGGCGCCGCCCACGACGGGCCGGCTCATTCGACTCTCGACGCGCTGCTGCGCGCGAGCGAAGCGGTCGTGGTGGCGTCGACGAACGCCGCGCACCGCCGGGACACCGAGGCGGCGGCCAAGGCCGGCGTCCACGTGCTCTGTGAGAAGCCGCTCGCGACGACGATCGCGGACGCACTCTTGATGACCGACGCCTGTCGCGCCGCGGGCGTCCAGCTCGGCGTGGCGCTGCCCGTGCGCAGCAGCCCGGCGGTCGTCGCGCTCAAGGACACCATCGAGCGTGGCGCGCTCGGCCGGATCCGCGCGGTACGCGGGACCAACCCCGGGCAGTACCCCGGCCGGTGGTTCGGCGACCCGATCGCGGCTGGCGGCGGCGCGGCCATGGACCACACCGTCCACCTCGCCGACGCGCTGCGCTGGCTGCTTGGCGACGAATTCGTGCGCGTGCACGCCGAGCTCGGCGCGTACCTCTACGGGCTGCCGGTGGAGGACTGCGGTCTGCTCACCCTCGAACTTGCGGGCGGTGCGTTCGCGTCCATTGACTGCAGCTGGTCACGCCCCGCGACCTATCCGACGTGGGGCGGGGTCACGATGCACGTCGTCGGAGAACGCGGCACGGTCGACGTCGATGTGTTCCGTCAATCGCTGACGCACTACGACGATGCTGCCGGCATCACCAAGCTCGTCGGGTGGGGCGACGATCTGAACGCGTTGATGGTCGGCGGCTTCGTTGACGCGATCCTCGCCGGGCGCCCGGTGCCGACCAGTGGCGAGGACGGGCTGCGGTCGCTCGAGGTCGTTGTGGCCGCGTACCGCTCGGCCGCGCTCGGGCGGCCGGTCGCGATCTCCGAGGTCGCCTAGTTCGGCTTCCGGTACTTCACGCCAAGGCGATCAAGGAGCCGGAGCGCCGCCGGTAACCGCGCACTGAACGACTGCCAGTCGCGCACCTCGCGAGGTGACCACGCGATCTCGGCGAGCGCGAGCACGCGCGGGTAGGCCATGAACTCGACCTCGTCGCCCGTCGGCATGTACTCGGTCCACACGCACGCTTCCGGTCCGAGAACGTGCTTCGCCTCGTCGCCCGACAGCTCGGCCGCGATTGGCTCGTAGGCGTAGGTGTCCTCGAGCGGCGTCATCCCGCCGATCGCGAGCGGCTCGTGCTCGGGATCGGCCTGATAGTGGTCGAAATACAGGTCCGCCTGGGGCACCATGACCACGTCGTGGCCCTGCTTCGCAGCCGCGATCCCGCCGGCGGTTCCCCGCCATGACATCACCGTCGCGTTCGGCGCGAGCCCGCCCTCGAGGATCTCGTCCCACCCGATGAGCCGCCGGCCGTTCGCGTTGAGGAACCGCTCGATCCGCTGGATGAACCAGCTCTGGAGCGCGTCCTCGTCCGCGAGCTTCTCCTTCTTGATGATGCCCTGCGCCTCGGCGCTCTCCCTCCACCGCTTCTTCGGCGCCTCGTCGCCGCCGATGTGGATGTACTCGCTCGGGAAGATGGCCATGACCTCACGCAGGATGTTTTCGAGGAACGTGAATGTCGCATCGCGCGGCGAGAACACCTCGTCGGAGATACCCCATGTCGTGCGGACCTCGAACGGACCGGGCACGTTCGCGTGCTCCGGGTACGCCGCGAGCGCGGCGAGGCTATGGCCGGGCATCTCGATCTCGGGCAGCACGGTGACTCCGCGCTCCTTCGCGTACGCGACGACGTCGCGCGCTTGGTCCTGGGTGTAGAACCCGCCGTGCCGCGTGCCGTCGTACCCCTTCGGGCCGCGGCGCGCGTGTCCGACGATGGTCTCCGTGCGCCACGCGCCGACCTCGGTGAGCTTCGGGTACTTCTTGATCTCGAGCCGCCAGCCCTGGTCCTCGGTGAGGTGCCAGTGGAACGTGTTCAGCTTGAACGACGCGAGCAGGTCGATGTACCGCTTGATGAACTCGACCGGGAAGAAATGCCGCCCGACGTCCAGATGCAATCCGCGATAACCGAACCGCGGCGCATCCTCGATCCGCACCGCGGGCACCACCTGCGGCGACGCCGCGACGAGCTGCCGCAGCGTCTGGATGCCGTAGAAGAGCCCGCGCGGCTCGCGCGCTGCCAGGTCGATGCGCTCCGGGGTGATGTCGAGCCGATACCCCTCGACCCCGGCCGGCGCGTCGGACCGCAGGGCGAGCGCAATGGCCCCGCCCGCGCCGACCGGCGCGTCGATGCCGGCGAGGTCGCGCAGGTATCCGGCAAGCAGGTCGCCGAGCCGCCGGAGGTCCGTGTTCTCCGGTTCGGCCAGCGCGATCCGTGGCGCGGTACCCAGCGCAAACCCGCCGGAGCGCGCGTCGAGCGCGCGCGGCCACGGGATCAGCGGATAACGTCTGACATCGGCCACCTCACCTCACCCTAGGGACTCGCCCACGTCGCTGCAGGCTCGCGACCGAAATGACCAGAACGCGCGGAACGACCGCATCGCTGTACGTGACCCCGAAGTGGACGCATGGTGTCGGGCGGTGCCGGACGCTAGCGCGGCGATCGAGCTACGCGGGGTCACGAAACGATTCGTGTCACCCTCCGGCAAGTCATTCACCGCGCTCCGGGATCTCGATCTCACCGTGGCGGCCGGCGAGTTCACCGCGGTCGTCGGCCCGACCGGATGCGGCAAGTCAACGACCCTCGCGCTCATCTCCGGTCTCGAGGCGCCGAGCGCCGGGACCGTCCTCGTGTTCGGGGAGCCGGTCAACGCCGTCGGCCGGAGCATCGGGTACGTGTTCCAGCGCGACGCCGTCTTCCCATGGAAGAGCGTCCTCGAGAACGTGGCCATGGGGCCGCGCTTCCGCGGCGTCGCCAGCGACAAGGCGAACGCCGAGGCCGAGCGCTGGATCACCCGCGTGGGCCTCGACGGCTTCCAGCGCTATTACCCGCACCAGCTGTCCGGCGGGATGCGCAAGCGCGTCGCGCTCGCCCAGACCCTCATCAACCAGCCGCGGATCCTGCTCATGGACGAGCCGTTCAGCGCCCTCGACGTCCAGACCC
Organism: Candidatus Limnocylindria bacterium; assembly: GCA_036375335.1. Lineage (GTDB taxonomy): Bacteria > Chloroflexota > Limnocylindria > P2-11E > P2-11E > UBA4735. Next base: position 2,322 of record DASUSA010000250.1, on the reverse strand, counting down.
GCGCGCTCATGGAGAACGAGCTCCTCGACCTCTGGTCGTCCACCGGCGCCTCTGTGGTGTTCGTCACCCACGACCTCGAGGAGGCCATCGGGCTCGCTGATCGGGTGGTCGTCATCACGGCGGGACCCGGGACGGTCAAGGGAACGTACCGAGTGGATCTAGCGCGCCCGCGGAACATCGCCGAGATCCGCTTCCAGCCACGGTTCATCGAGCTGTACGAGGAGATCTGGAACGATCTCCGGGACGAGGTGCTCGTTAGCTATGAGCGCTCCAAGCACCGCGTCGCGTCTTAGTCCCGTGGCGCGCACGGATCCGGCCGCCGAAGATTTCGACGCAGCGCGCGCGCGCGCCCGCCGGCGCCGCCGCGTCCTCGTGCAGGTCCTGCGCGTCGCGCTCGCGATCCTCATCATCGGTAGCTGGGAGATCACCACGCGGCTTGGCTGTCACGGTCCTGACAGCGGCACGTGCGTCGTCGACCCGTTCTTCTTCGGCCAGCCGTCCGGGATCTGGAGCCAGCTCGTCACGTGGGTGCAGAAGGGTACGGCGCAGGGTCCGCTGTGGGAGCAGATCGCCGTCACGCTGGAAGAGACTGTGCTGGGCTTCGCGATCGGCGTCGTGCTCGGAATCATCTTCGGCGTCGCGTTGGGCCGGAACCGCCTGCTGTCCGACGTCCTCGGTCCCTACATCAAGGCGATGAACGCGATGCCCCGCGTCGTCCTCGGCTCGATCTTCACGATCGCGCTCGGCCTGGAAATCCCGTCCAAGGTGGCACTCGCGGTGGTGCTCGTGTTCTTCGTCGTGTTCTTCAACGCGTTCCAGGGCGTCCGCGAGGTCGACCGCGATCTCCTCGCGAACGCCCGCATCCTCGGCGCGAGCCAGCGCCAGCTGTCGCGCCACGTCATCCTGCCGTCGGCCCTGTCGTGGATCCTCGCGAGCCTCCACACCAGCTTCGGCTTCGCGCTCGTCGGGGCGATCGTCGGCGAGTACCTGGGCGCGCGGAAGGGCATCGGGCTGATGATCGCGACGGCCCAAGGCACCTTCAACGCGAACGGCGTCTTCGCGGCGATGTTCATCCTCGCGGTCGTCGCGATCATCGCAGAGGCGCTCGTGACCCGGCTAGAGAGCGTCCTCATCAAGTGGCGTCCCAACGCGATCACCGAAGTCACGATCTAGCGACAAATAAGGAGGAGGAAACATGCGGTTCCGTATCCCAGCGCTTTCGATCATCGCGATCCTCGTCGTCTCGGCCTGCGGTGGCTCGGCCACGCCCGGCGCACCGGCTGCCACGACGGCCGGCAGCACAGCGACGGTGGCAGCGGCGACGCCCGCTCCCGCGAAGGTCTCGATCATGGTGGGTGGGCTCAACAAGCAAATCTACCTGCCGAACAAGCTCACCGAGGCCCTCGGCTACTTCGCGGAGCAGAACCTCCAGGTCGACCTCATCGACGAGCCCTCCGGCAAAGACACCACCGTCGAGGTGGTCGCCGGTAACGTCGACTTCGGTTCCGGCTCGTACGACCACACGATCGACATCGCCGCCGCCGGCAAGTCGATCACGATGGTCGCGCTGCTCCTGCAGGAGCCCGGTGAGTTCGTGATGGTCTCCAAGCAGAAGGCGGACACCATCAAGACAGCAAAGGACCTGAAGGGCGCCAACGCGGGTGTCACCTCGCTCGGATCTGGCACCCACACCCTCATGCGCGTCATCGCCACCAAGGCCGGCCTCAAGATCGAAGATCTGAACTACGTCGCAGCGGGCGCCGGTGACACGTTCATCGCCGCGATGAAGCAAGGCAAGATCGATGTCGGCGTCACCACCCAGCCAACGGTGCTTCGCATGCAGAAGACCGGTGACGGTCAACTGTTCATCGACCTGTCCAAGCCCGACACCACCAAGGCCGCGCTCGGCGGCGACTACCCGTTCATCTCGATCTTCGCCCGCGCCGACTACATCGTGGCCCACAAGGATGTCACCCAGCGCGTCGTGAACGCATACGTGAAGACGCTCAAGTGGATCCAGACCCACACGCCGCTCGAGATCGCCGAGAAGCTGCCGGCGGACTACTACGGCGGCGACAAGGACGGCTACGTCCAGGCGCTCAAGGACAGCATGGGCATGTTCAGCCCGGCCGGGAAGATGACCCCGGGCGCGCCCGAGTTCGAGCTCAGCCTGCTCAAGCAGTTCAATGACAACGTCATCAAGAACCCGAACCTCGACCTCTCGAAGACCTACACCGACGAGTTCGTCAACGCCGCGAAATAGAGCATCGGCGGGGAGCGCCGGCCCGGCCCGTCCGTGGCCGGCGCTCCTCGCCGCGCTCA
>DASUSA010000249.1:0-3728 GCA_036375335.1 Candidatus Limnocylindria bacterium | reverse complement strand
GGCGCCTGGCGCTTCTACGACGCGCAGGTGCCGTTCGTCGAGCGGCTCGTCGTGGAGAACGCCATCGATGCCGCCGCGCACGGCGCGCTCGTGCTCAACCACGCCCGCGCCGCCGGCTATCTCCGTGATGGGCGCGCGGTCGTCGGCGCTTCAGTCAGGGATCTCATCGGCGGCTCGACGCTGCAGGTCCGCGCGCGCTTCGTCGTAAGCGCGACCGGGCCGTGGCTCGACGGATCGCTCGTGCCGCTGCGGCCCGAGGGCTCGCGGCCGTTGCTGCGGCTGACCAAGGGCACCCACCTCGTCGTCCCGCGCGCGACCGAACACGCGCACGTGCTCTTCGCGAAGCGCGACGGCCGGCTGTTCTTCGTGCTCCCCTGGAACGGCTACACGATGGTCGGCACGACCGACACCGACTACGCCGGCGATCCAGGTGAAGCCGAGGCGTCGCGCGAGGATGTCGACTATCTGCGGACCGAGGCCGCGCGCGCGTTCCCGCGGGCCTCATTCGACCAGATCCTGTTCACCTGGGCCGGCGTGCGCGCGCTCGTACGCGAGGAAGGCGTGGCCGAGGGCGAGGTGTCGCGCAAGCACCGGCTCTACGACCATCGCCGGCGCGACGGCATCGAGGGCGCGCTCTCGGTCATCGGGGGAAAGATCACCGCGTACCGCGCGATCGCGGAGGAGGTGACGGACATCGTCGTCCGCCGGCTCGGCTCGAGCGCGACGTGTCGCACGAGCGAGCTGGGCCTTCCGGGCGCGGATCGGACGCTAGCGGTGGCCGAGGCGTTCTGCCCACACGCGCCGACGACGCGTGACGACATCTCGCGCGGGGTCACGGCGGAGTGGGCGATGACCCTGGGCGACGTGCTCCTGCGCCGGACCGCGATCGGTCTCGCTGCGTGTCAGGGGCTCGACCGGATCGACGCGCTCGCGGAGCTCGTCGGTGGGCTGCTGGGCTGGGACCCCGCACGACGCGCCGCCGAAGTCGAGGCCTACCGCCGGGAGATCGCACCGATGCGGCGCTTCTCGGCGCCGTGAGCGCGATCCTGGCCCTCGACCAGGGCACGACCGGCTCGTCGGCCATCGTGTTCGACGAGGAGGGTGGGGTGCGCGGCTCCGCGGATCGCGAGATCGCGCAGCACTACCCCGAGTCGGGCCACGTCGAGCACGACGCTGACGAGATCTTCGCGACCACCGTCGCGGTCGGCCGCGAGGCGCTGGCGGCGGCCGGCCTCGCCGGTCGTGACGTCGCGGCCATCGGCATCACGAACCAGCGCGAGACCACCGTGGTGTGGGAGCGCGCGACGGGGCGGCCGATCCACCGGGCAGTGGTCTGGCAGAGCCGCGCGAGCGCGGCGATCTGCGAACGCCTGCGCGCGGACGGATGGGAGACCCCGGTGCGCGAGCGCACCGGGCTCGTGATCGACGCGTACTTCTCGGGCCCGAAGGTGCGGTGGATCCTCGACCAGGTGCCTGGCGCGCAGGCTCGGGCCGCCGCAGGCGAGCTGCTCTGCGGCACGATCGAGACCTGGCTGGTCTGGAAGCTCACGGGGGGGCGCGCGCACGTGACCGACGTCTCCAACGCGTCGCGCACGATGGTCTTCGACATCCACCGCGCTGCGTGGGACGACGAATTGCTCGGGGCGCTCGACCTGCCGCGCGCGCTGCTGCCGGTGCCGGTGCGCTGCAGCGGGGTTGTGGCCGAGACCGATCCCGCGATCTTCGGGACGGCGATCCCAATCGCCGGGCTCGCGGGCGATCAGCAGGCCGCGCTGTTCGGCCAGGGCTGCGTCGCGCCCGGACAGGCGAAGAACACGTACGGCACCGGCTGCTTCCTCCTCGCGAACAGCGGGGACCGTCCGCGCATCGGCGCGGGCGGGCTGCTGGCGACGATCGCCTGGGACATCGGCGCGGGCCGCCAGTACGCGCTCGAGGGCAGCGCATTCGTGACCGGAGCGGCAGTGCAGTGGCTTCGCGACGGGCTCGGCGTCATCGCGGATGCCGCAGAGAGCGAGGCCCTCGCGCGATCGGTCCCGGCGACCGACGGCCTGTATCTCGTTCCGGCGTTCACCGGTCTCGGCGCACCGCACTGGGACCCGTACGCACGCGGCCTGCTCATCGGCATCGAGCGCGGCACGACCCGGGCACACCTCGCGCGCGCAACGCTCGAGAGCATCGCGTTCCAGACCCGGGATCTGGTGGAGGCGATGGGCGCCGCGGGTCAGCCGATCGAGGTGCTGCGCGCCGATGGTGGCGGCACCGCCAACACTTTCCTCATGCAGCTCCAGGCCGATCTGCTCGGGATCCCGGTCGAGGTCGCCGCGGTGCGCGAGACGACCGCGCTCGGCGCAGCGTTCTTCGCCGGCCTGGGGGCCGGCGTCTGGAGATCGACCGACCTCGCGCGCCACCGCGCGATCGCCGCGCGCTTCGAGCCCGCGATGGCTGCTGGTGAGCGCGACGCGCGGTACGCGGGCTGGCTCCGTGCCGTCGAGCGATCGCGAGGCTGGGCTACTTCGGGATCCGCTCCGGCCAGTTCGACATGATCCCATCCACGCCGAGCGCCGCGCAGGCCGCGATCTCGCCCTGATCGTCCACGGTCCACACGTTCACCCGAAGCCCGGCCGCGTGCGCGGCGCTCACGAGCTCGCGCGTGAGGTACGCCCGGTTCGGGTGAAGGGCCCAGAGGCCCGCTGAGCGCGCGCTCGCGATGAGCGCGTCGCGGTCCGGCGAATCCGAGAACACGAACGCCCGGCGCACGTCCGGCGCCGCGTCCCCGGCCGCGGTGAGCGCCGGCCACCAGAAGCTCGATACGTACGCGTCCGGGTCCGAGCGCTCCGCGAGCCGCCCGGCCACCCGACGTCCGAGCTCCGCGGCCTGCTGTTCATCGCCGTCGGCCTTCAGCTCGACGTTCACGCCGACGCGGCCCCGGCAGACATCGAGCACCTGATCGAGCGAGAGGGCGGCGCGGTCGCCGGGTGGATCGTGCGAGATGACGAGGCCCCCGCCGGCGGTGAGCCAGACGTCGGTCTCCACCTCGTCGCACCCGAGCGCGATCGCCTTCTCGAACGAGGCGATTGTGTTTTCCGGTGCGTGACCCATCGCGCCGCGGTGGCCGATCCGTCGCATCGCGCTAATGGTCGCCTGCCCTCAGCGCCGGTGCAGGAGGGAGAGGCCCGTGCCGCTCGCGATCTCGTCGAAGCCCTGCGCCACGATCGCGGCGCGGGCATCGGCGAACCGGGCGAGGTCGCGGTTCATGCTCGGGTCGGCGTAGTCGAGGATCACGTACTGCGCGTCGCACGGATCGAGCGCGTCGATGTGGTAGTTCAACCGACGTTCCCCGACCTGAGTGACCCAGAAGTCGGTCGAGGCGATCGCCACGTTCGACGGGATCGCGTGGACCTCGGCCAGCAGCGCGTCATACCTTGACTCGCGCAGGAACATCAAGGTGCCAGGCGAGGCCCGGTCCGGGTTGCCGCGCAGGTACGCGCTCTCAAAGTCGCGCGAGAAGGGCCAGCCGCCGAAGCCGATGCAGAAGAACACCGTCGCGAGCACGACGCCGGCGACGACGCGCGTCCGCCAGCGCGGGGTCGTCTTCGCGAACCCGACGATCGACGCGCCCAGCGCTAGCGGGATGATCGGGGCGCCGTACTGGTTGTGGAGCGTGTGCTCGCCGCCGTAGTCGGACAGCATCAGGTAGCCGAGCGGCACGATCGAGGGAACGACCGCCC
>DASUSA010000248.1:0-3027 GCA_036375335.1 Candidatus Limnocylindria bacterium | reverse complement strand
GCCAGCGGGGATCCTGGCCGAGGGAGAGGACCGTCGCGACCCGATCGTACGTGCCACCGATGCCCGTGAAGATGCGCGGCGCGTCCGCCGACGGTCCTACCGTGCGAAATCCCTGAGCCCGAGCTCGGTCGCGATCGCGATCGAGCGCTGCTCGTCGTCATCGGCGTCCGTCGTGCGGCCGATCGCGCGAAGCACCCGCGCCCGGTCGCGCAGCACGCGGGCCAACATCGGCCGAGCGTCCATCTCCTCGAACAGCCTCGCGGCGCGGTCGATATCGGCGAGGGCGCTGTCGTGATTCGGCGGGGCTGCCTGCGCCCGGGCGCCGGCGCGTTGCCAGAGCGTCGTGGCCTCGCCGTAGCGATCGTCGGTCGAGACCGCGCGCTCGAGCGCCGCCGTCCAGCCCAGGTCCGCCGCAGCCAGGTCGCCGAGCCGGGCGCGGACCGAGCCGAGCAGGCCCTCGGCGAGGGTCTGGAACGAGCCCATGCTCGCGACGTGGGCGAGCTCCTCGCCGCGCTCGAGGGGCGCCCGGGCCCCCGCGGTGTCGTTGCGCGCAAGATGCGCCGCGCCACTGATGACGTTCGCCGGCACCGCGCACGCAACCGCGCCGAGCTCCTCCGAGAGCGCCGCGCAACTCGTCGCGAGGGCCTCGCCTTCGGCGATGTCGCCGCGCTCCACGAGCAAGGCGCTGGTGGCGATGTCGGCGTCGAGCGCACCGATCGGGTCGCCGCTCGCGGCCGCGAGTGCGCGCGCGCGGGCGAGCGAGGCCTCTGCCTTCGTGAAGTCGCCCAGCCGGGACAGTCCGATCGTGAGCAGACCGGAGAGGATCGCGCCGGACACGGGATCGGCGTTTGTCGCGACGACCTCGAGAGCCTCCGCGAGCTCGGTCGCACCCTGGCGCAGCTCGCCGCTGAACATCATCCCGATCGCCATGAACGCCCGCGGGATCGCTTGGGCGCCCAGATCGCCGCGGGCGGCACCGATCTCGGCGGCACGGTCGACGGCGCGCCTGAGGTCGGGGCTCGAGATCATCGTCTCGCCGCGCATCCGGCGCAGGAACGCAATGGTGAAGTACATATCGCCGACGATCTTCGGGTCGCCGGTCGTCTCGCCCATCGCGAGCGCGCGCTCGAGCCGGGCGATGCCGTCGTCCTGACCGCGATAGGTCCAGGAGACCTTGCCTGCGCCGAGCGCCGCGCGCAGCCGGAGGTCGATCCGCGGATCGTCGACCGCGAAGCTCGCCTCGGCTCGGTCGAAGAACACCACCGCCTCCTTGCGCGCGAACCGCTCGAGGGCCTGCTCGCCGGCGATGACGAGGTACTCGGCCGCCGCGGCAAGATCGCCGGCGCGCTCGTAGTGCATCCCGATGACCCCGGCGAGCTCTCCGGTTCGTTCCGGATAGAGGGTGATGAGCGTCTGCGCGGCCAGCCGATGCAGCGTTCTGCGGTCCTGCTTCAGCAGTGAGCTGTACGCGGCGTCCTGCACGAGCGCGTGACGGAACAGGTACTCGAGTTCCGGCTCCAGGGTCGCGACCTGCACCAGCCCGCTCGCCTCGAGGGTGCTGAGCTCGGTCCGCGCGGTCATTCGGTCCGCGCCTCGAGCAACCGCTCGAGCATCGCGACGCCGAACTGGCGGCCGATGACCGCGGCGACTCGCAGGGTCCGCTTGCTCTCGGGCGGGAGCCGGTCGATCCGCGCGAGGAGCAGGCCCTGCAGCGTGTCGGGGATCTCCACGTCGGCCACCCGGGCAGTCGCGACCCACCGATCGTCGCGGCGTTCGATCGCGCCACGGTCGATGAGCATCCGGATCACCTCCTCGACGAAGAACGGGTTGCCCTCGGCTTTCGCGAGGATGTGGTCGCGGGTCGCCTGGGGGAGGGACTCGATATGCAGCAGATTCGCGACGAGCGTCCGGGTCTCCTCCCCGGAGAGCGGATCGAGCCGGAGCTCGAGCAGGGCCTCGCCGAACAGATCGCGCACGGCCGAGATGAGCCGCCAGCCTTCGCTCTCCCGGTCGAATCGCGACGTCGCCACGACCAGCAGCGGAAGCTCGGTCGCGAGCGGCATCAGCCCGAGGAGCAGATCGATCGACGGCCCATCGGCCCAGTGGAGATCCTCGAGGGCGATGACGACCGGACCGGTTGCGGCCAGTGCCTTGACGATGCCGATGATCGACGACGTGTAGCGCTTCAGGGTCTCCAGATCGAGCGCGGACATGCGGGCGCGCTGTTCCGGCGAGAGCTGGATCGAGAGCAAGTGTCCGAGGTAGATGTACGCATCGAGCCACGCGTCGCCGAACAGCGCCTACGTCCGTTGCTCGAGCGCGGCACGGATCTCCGGTTCGTCGGCGGTGGCGGCGACACCGATGGCCGAGCGCACGAGATCGACGACCAGGTGATAGGGGAGCCCGCGGCCGTACGAGAGGCAGCGCGCTTCGAGCCACTGGGCTGTCGGATCCGTCGCGGCGACGTGCGCCCGCAGCTCCGCGAGCAACCGGCTCTTGCCGATCCCGGGCTCGCCGAGGATCGAGACGACCCGGCCCTGCCGCGCGCGGACGACCGCGAACGTATCGCGCAGGCGCCCGAGCTGGGCATCGCGGCCGATCATCGCCGAGTGCACCTCGTCGCCGAGGCCGCGCGCGGTCACCGCGCCGCGCCGGAGACCGGTGACCTGGTAGCCGTGCACCGTCTCGGCCTTGCCCTTGAGCTCGAGCGCACCGGCATCGATCGTGTCGACGAGCGGCGCGATGAACTTGTGCGTCGCGGCGGTGATCAGCACGCCGCCGGGCGGCGCGGAGGCCTGCATCCGGGCGGCGATGTTCACCGCGTCGCCCATCGCGGTGTACTCGCGCGCGACGTCGCTGCCGACCATGCCGACGACGACGGGTCCGGTGTTGATGCCGACGCGCACCTGGAGCGGCACGCTGTGCGCCGCGTGCGTCGGGCCGCCGAGGCCGGCGATCTCGCGGACCATGTCCAGGCCGCAGCGGACCGCGCGCTCGGGGTCGTCCTCGTGCGCGACCGGGGCGCCG
>DASUSA010000247.1:0-2951 GCA_036375335.1 Candidatus Limnocylindria bacterium | reverse complement strand
CACCAGGCTCTGCGTGCTCATCATCCTTCCTCCGACGGTGTGAACTCGAACCCGCTTCCGTGATCGGATCTCTCCGAAAGCAGTCCCTGTGGCAGGTCGCTCGGGCTGGGAGAATCATCGCGCGGGACTATGCGCACCCGCGACTTCCGAAAGTCCCGTTCCAGTGGGTCGAACGACCGCTGTCAGGCTCGGATGGCCGGCGCATCATCGTCGTTCGTGACGAACGATGTCGTCCGGTGGCGAGCCAACCTCCAAGGCGAGGTGGACGGGATCGCCGCATACCGCGCGATGGCCGAGGCGGAGCACGATGGCCCGCTCGCGACCGTCTACCAGCACCTCGCGCAGACCGAGGAACGTCATGCCTCGTTGTGGGAGACCAAGCTGCGGGTTGCCGGCGTATGGACCGGAATGCCTCGGCCCTCGTGGCGGGCCCGGCTGCTCGCCGCCGTCGCGCGGCGATTCGGCGCCGGCGCGATCGCCGCCACGATGGGTGGTCGCGAAACCCGCGACCAGGGCGCCTACGACGACCAGCCCGAGGCGAGCGGGACATCATTGCCGCGCGATGAACGGTCGCACGCGCGGCTCCTCCGCGAGATCGCGGGAAGCGGGATCACCGGTCCGGGCATCGCGAGCCTCGAGGGACGGCATCGGACCGGCGGCAACGCCCTGCGCGCAGCGGTGCTCGGGATGGACGATGGCCTCGTTTCGAACTTCTGCCTCGTCATGGGCATCGCCGGAGCGACCGCAGACAGCCGAACGATCGCGCTCGCCGGGGTCGCCGGCGTCCTCGCGGGCTCGATCTCGATGGCGCTCGGCGAGTGGCTCTCGGTGCAGAGCACCCGGGAGCTCTACGCGCGCCAGATCGCTATCGAGACGGAGGAGCTGGCCGCCGCGCCCGCGGAGGAAGAGGAAGAGCTCACGCTGATCTACCGCTCGAAGGGCGTCGCCGCCGAGCAGGCCCGCACGATCGCTGGCCAGCTGGTGCGCGGGAATGCCACAGCAGCCGTCGACGCGCTCGCACGGGAAGAGCTCGGCATCGACCCACATGACCTTGGCGGCTCGGCGTGGGTCGCGGCCGGCACGTCCTTCGCGATGTTCGCGACCGGGGCGGTGGTCCCGCTCATTCCGTTCGCGTTCACGACTGGGACGCCCGCGATTGTCGCCGCAGCGATCCTGAGCGCGCTCGCGCTCTTCGGCGTGGGCGCGCTCATCACCGTGATCACGGGACAGTCCGCACTTCGGGCGGGTGTCCGTCAGCTCGCGATCGGGATCGCCGCCGCCGCGGTCACCTATGGGATCGGTAAGGTCCTCGGCACCGCGATCAGCTGACCCCGATGCCGCGCGCGAGTCACGCCTTCTCGAAGCGACCGGTCCGTTCGCTCAGCCGGATGCGGAACGCGATACCCGACAACCCGGATTCACCCGCAGGGTGCCCGGCCGGACCGGCCGTCTCGCTGGACGTCAGCGGGGATAGACGCGAGCGAAGCAAGTTCATCGCGGCGGTGGCGAGGTCGCCGGGCAGCTCCTCATACCGGCCCCACGCGATCACACTCCGCCAATTCGCAAGGTCGTCGATCTGGTCGACCTCGAAGCACACATCCGGCGCGGCACGCATCATCTCGATCTTGAGACCGATCGCCGAATGGCCGTAGACGTTGTTCCCGTCATACACGTAGGTGATCGGGACGATGTACGTCCGGCCGTCGGCACATACACCGATACGCCCAACGCTCTCCGAATGAAGGATCCGATCGATCTGGTCCGGCTCGAGCGTACCGAGCATCAGATGCCCACCGAGCACGAGGCGTGATGCAGGGTCTTCATGGCCTCACGCTATCGGTTCGGTGACGATCGGCATGAGCCGAATGTCACTCCGGAGCGAGCCGAAGGACCGGATCACCGAGTCGCTCACGCCACCGAAGCGTCGGCCCGCGCGCCGTCCCGCAGACGTGTACGGTCGCGGGGTGCAGGCCGCGTCCAGCCCGTATCCGACGTATCGCGAAGCCGATCTCGTCCTCCGCGACGGCGACATCGTCCATTTCCGGCCGGTACGGCGTGAGGATGAGCCGCTGATCCTCCGGTTGCTGACCGCACTTCGGCCGGAGTCGCGTCTCAACCGGTTCTTCTCGCTCGCTACGGACCTCGCGGTCGAGGCACGGCGCGCGGTCGAGGTCGACTACGAGCGAACGTACGCGCTCGTCGCGATCGCGGGCACGGAACGCCACATCGTCGCCCACGCGGCGTACTACGCGAAGCCCGAAGGCCCAGCAGAGATCGCGTGGGTCGTCGCGGACGACTGGCAGCACAAGGGCCTCGGAACGCTGCTGCTCGCGCAGCTTGCCGAACACGCCGAGCGGCACGGCATCGGACCGTTCGTTGCCAACGTGCTGCCGGAGAACCGCCAGATGATCGAGGTGCTTCGCGAGAGCGGCTGCCCGCTCCGCAGTTGGCGAACGGCCGACCAGGTCGTGTTCGAGTTCGCGACCTCGCTCGGGGTGACGGCGCGCGCCCTGTTCGATCGAAGAGAGCGCGTCGCGACGGCCGCAAGCGTCGGCCGTTTGCTGCAGCCACGCTCGATCGCCGTCGTCGGCGCGTCTCGCTCGCGCGGCACGATCGGCGGGGAGGTGTTCCACAACCTGCTCGCCACGGGCTTCACCGGCCCCGTCTACCCAGTGAACCCGGCGGCGAAGGTGGTCCAGTCGGTCGCGGCCTACGCGTCGATCGGCGAGGTGCCAGGATCGGTCGACCTGGCGGTCATCGTGGTGCCGGCCGCTCTGGTGCTCGACGCCGCGCGCCAGTGCGCCGCAAGAGGTGTTCACGCGCTCGTCGTCATCTCGGCCGGCTTCGCGGAGACCGGGACCGACGGCACCACGCTGCAGCACGAGTTGCTGACGATCTGCCGCGACGCGGGCATGCGCCTGGTGGGGCCGAACTGCATGGGGATCATGGAC
>DASUSA010000246.1:0-3298 GCA_036375335.1 Candidatus Limnocylindria bacterium | reverse complement strand
GCGAGGACAACGTCATCGGCGACGACGTGTCGGTCGGTACGCATGCCGCGCTCGAGTTCGGCAACCGCATCGGGTCGCGGGTGCGCGTGCACACCGGCTGCTTTCTTGAGCTCACCACGATCGAGGACGACGTGTTCCTCGGCCCGCACGTCGTGTTCACGGACGACCCGCACCCGATGTGCCCCGCGTACCTCGATTGCGTGCGCGGCGGGGTCGTGCGCAAGGGCGCGCGGATCGGCGCGAACAGCACCATCCTTCCCGGCGTCGAGATCGGCGCGGACGCCCTGGTCGGCGCGGGCAGCGTCGTGCGCAAGAAGGTGCCCGCGCGCGCCGTGTGGGCGGGCAATCCCGCGGTCGAGCTCAAGGACGAGCTCACCAAGCTGGCCTGCTTCGCCGGCATTTTCCCGCACGCCTACAGCTGGCTCGAGAAGGACGAGGTCAAAGCGTGAGCAGCGAGGACGACAAGCGCGCCGTGATCGGCATGCTCGAGCGGGAGTGGCACGCGCTGGACACCTGGCTGCGGTCCCTCGATGACCGACAGCTCGATCGTCCGATGTTCGGCGAGGGGCCTGGGTGGCGGGTCCGCGACATGCCCACGCACATGGCCTGGTGGCAGGAGCTCGCAGGGCGGGTCGCCGAGAAGATCGCGCGCGAGGGCGGAGCCCCGGATGACCGCGGGTCGCGTCCGTTCCTCGGCATCGAGACTCCGCTCGACGAGCTGAACGCGGCGACCTTCGAGACCTGGCGCGAAAAACCGATGGCCGCGCGGTGGGACCGCTGGCGTGCGGCCCACAGCCGCATGATGGACGCGTTCGCGGCCCTCGCGCCGGACCAGCTCTTGCAACAGGACGGCGGCATGGAGGGGATGAAGCGCTACTTCGCGGTCCCGGCGCTCATCCACCTGCGCATGCATCGCGAGAACATCGACGCGGCAGTGAAGGAGACCAGCACGACATGACCGTGATGACCAAGACCGACATCCCGCTCGTCGACCTCAAAGCGCAGTACCGCACGATCCGCGACGAGGTCCGTGCCGCGATCGACGACGTCCTCGAAGGCATGCAGCTCACGATCGGCCCGAACGTGAAGGCGTTCGACCAGGAGTTCGCCGCGTTCTGCGGCGCGAAGCACGCCATCGGCGTGGGCAGCGGCACCGACGCGCTCCAGCTCGCGATCCGCGCGCTCGGGATCTCGTCGGGCGACGAGGTCATCACCGTCTCGCACACATTCTTCGCGACGGTCGAGGCGATCCTGTACAGCGGGGCGCGCCCGATCCTCGTGGACGTCGATGAGCAGACCTTCAACCTGGACTACGCGGCCGCGGTCCAGGCGATCACCCCGCGCACGAAGGCGATCATGCCCGTGCACCTGTACGGGCGGACTGCGGACCTGAAGCCGCTCCTCTCGCTCGCGAAGGAGAAGGGACTCCAGGTCATCGAGGACGCTTGCCAGGCTCACGGGGCGATGCTCGACACCGGTGCGAAGGCCGGCGCCTCCGGCCGCGTCTCGGCGTTCTCCTTCTATTGCAGCAAGAACCTCGGTGCGTACGGCGAGGCCGGCAGCATCACCACGAACGACGACGCGCTGGCGACGGAGCTCCGCTCACTGCGCGAGCACGGGCAGAGCACGCGCTACTACCACCCGGTCGTCGGCTACAACGCGCGGCTCGATGAGATCCAGGCCGCGATCCTCCGCATCAAGCTGCGCAAGCTGCCAGAGTGGAACGCCCGCCGCATCGCGATCGCGCGCCACTACAACGACCGCCTGAAGGGCAGCGGCGTGACCACGCCCGAGATCCCGGAGGGCGGCCGGCACGTCTTCCACTGTTACGTCGTTCGGGTCCCGGATGGCAAGCGGGACGCCCTGCGGAACTACCTCTCCGAGCGCGGCATCGGCACCGGCGTGCACTACCCCGTGCCGATCCACCTCCAGGAGGCCTCCGCGTTCCTCGGCTACCGGAAGGGCGACTTCCCGGTCACCGAGCGCCTGGCGGGCGAGGTCGTGTCGCTCCCGATGTTCCCCGAGCTCACCGACACCCAGGTCGACACCGTCGCCGAAGCGGTCGCCGGATTCATGCGCGCGTGACGAGCCGCGTCGTCAAGGCGGTCCACGGGATCCAGACGGTCCAACCAGATCCCGCGGACGAGCTGAAGGAGTCCGCGGATCTCCGCGCGACGGAATCGAACGAGCAGCTGCTGACGCGGTACAGCGCGGCCTGCTACGACGACAGCGCGTCCGGCGCGCGCGCAAGACGGGTGATCCTGCGCGCGATCTGCAAGGCCTTCGGGAACGGCGTGAAGGTCGGGGTCGGCGTGCTCGTGCTCCACCCGCACACCTTCGAGATCGGCGATGCGGTGTTCATCGGGAACCAGACGTTCCTCCAGGGCCGGCACGATGGGACCTGCGTCATCGGGGCGCACACCTGGATCGGCCCGCAGTCGTACTTCGACTGCCGCGACCTGCGGCTCGGCGAGTACGTCGGGTGGGGGCCAGGTGCCAAGGTCCTCGGCAGCGAGCACACCGGTGACCCGGCGGATGTGCCGATCATCCAGACCGATCTGGTGATCAAGCCGGTGCGCGTCGAGGACGGCGCGGATATCGGCGTGAACGCCGTGCTGCTGCCCGGCGTGACCGTCGGTGCGGGCGCGATCGTCGGCGCGGGCGCGGTGGTGACGAAGGACGTGGCCCCGAACACCATCGTGGCGGGCGTGCCGGCGAAATTCCTCCGCTCGCGGTCGGAGGCGTAGTGCCGCTGTTCCGCAAGGACAAGCCCGAGCCCGAGCCCGCACCCGGCGACGCCCAGGTCTTGGAGCAACTCCGGACCGCGGGGGTCGACCTGAAGGCTCCGCTCGATATCCGCCACTCCCTGCACTTCAAGCAGGAGGGCGACGCGCGCCGCCTGGCGCTCGAGTTCGGGGACAGCCGCGAGTGGCAGGTCGAGGTCCGGCGTGCGGCAGAGGGTCCGGAGTGGCTGTTCCTGCTCACGCATCGAGCGGTCATCGATCTGAAGGTCATCCAGGGGATCCGGAGATCGCTCACCGAGATGGCCACGCGCACCGGGGGTCGATACGACGGCTGGGAAGCAAGCGTGCCGTCGTGACCGGCGCGCTCGATGGCGCGCGGGTCGTCGTTACCGGCGGTGCCGGCACTGTCGGGTCGCACATCGTCGACGCGGCGATCGCGGCCGGCGCGCGGGAGGTAGTGGCGCTCGACGCTCTGGTGCGCGGTGTGCCAGAGAATCTCGACGCGGCGCTCAAGTCGGGCAAGGCCAGCCTGCGCGAGCTCGACATCCGCGACC
>DASUSA010000245.1:0-5509 GCA_036375335.1 Candidatus Limnocylindria bacterium | reverse complement strand
GAAGACGCCCTACGGCGGGTCGACCTGCTCGATCGCCGGCGCTCGACAGTGAGCACACTCTCAGGGGGCATGCGGACGCGAGTCTCGCTCGCGGCGACACTGCTGCACCAGCCGCGGCTTCTGCTGCTCGACGAACCGACTGTCGGCGTGGATCCAGCTCTGCGGCGCGAGTTCTGGGACCACTTCCGCGCGCTCGCGTCGTCCGGCGTCACGCTCCTCGTCTCGAGCCACGTGATGGACGAGGCCGCGCGCTGCGACCGCCTCGGACTCATCCGCGCGGGACGCGTCCTGGCGCAGGGCACGTCGCCGGAGCTCATCGCCCGCGCCGGATCGAGTGACCTCGAGGGCGCCTTCCTGACGCTGTCGGCGGCGCCGGGATGAACCCGCGCCGCGTCGGCGCGGTCGCCCGGCGGATCGTCCTCGGCTTTCGGCACGACCGGCGGTCGCTCGCGTTGCTTTTCGTCGCGCCCATCGTCGTGCTCACCCTCGTCGGCGCGCTCTGGGGATCCCCGTCCACAGGCACGGTCCGCGTGATCGCTGCCGGCAATGTCGACCCCCAGCTATACGAGGCCCTCCGCGGCACGAACATCCAGCTGCAGGCGATGGACACACCCGCGGCGATTGAGGAGGTCCGCGCGGGACGCGCTGACGCGATGATCGAGTTCGCCGATCAGGGCGCCACGGTGACGGTCGAAGGATCCGACCCGACGCGCACGAGCACGTTCGTGAGCCAGATGGACGCCGCGCTCACCGAGATCATCATCGGGTCGCCGCTGCGCGCCGCCGTCACCGTGAAATACCTCTACGGCGGGCCGAGCTACACGCTGCTCGACTACCTCGCGCCGGTGCTCGTCGCGGTGTTCGCGTACTTCTTCATCTTCCTGCTGTCGGCTGTCTCGTTCCTCCGCGAGCGCACGAGCGGGACGCTCGAGCGCCTCCTCGCGACGCCCCTCACGCGAGCGGAGCTCGTGCTCGGCTATCTCAGTGGCTTCGCCCTGTTCGCCCTCCTGCAGGCCCTCGTGATCCTCGCCTTCACCGTTTTCGTGCTGAAGGTCCAGTACCGTGGCAACCTCGCCACGATCTTCCTGGTCGAGGCCGTCCTCGTGGTCGGCGCCGTCAGCCTGGGCCTCGCGATCTCGGCGTTCGCCCGCAACGAGCTCCAGGCGGTGCAGTTCGTCCCGCTCGTGCTCGTCCCCCAGATCTTCCTCTCCGGGCTGCTGGTCCCGGTGGACCAGCTCAACGACGTCCTGCGGGCGATCTCGACCATCCTTCCGCTCACCTACGCGAACGAGGCGCTCCGCTCGGTGATGGTGAAGGGCTACGCGCTCACGGACCCGCTCATCCTCCGGGACATCGGAGTGCTTGCGCTCTTCGCCGTGGTCCTGGCCGGCGCCGCAGTCGCGTCGATCCGCCGAGAGGTGGCCTAATCAGCGGCTCGGACTTCCGTATCGTTCCGCGGGGCGGACATAAGGAGGCGCTATGCGACTCAGCCTGATGCCGAAAAAGAGCATCTTCTTCACCCTGTTCAGCCAGCACGCCCAGAACGCGCTCGAAGCGGCGCAGGCGCTCGAGAAGTTCGTCACCGACTTCACGGCGATCGAGGACAAGGTCCGGGACATCCACGCGATCGAGCACTACGGCGACAAGCTCACCCACCAGATCATCGAGGAGCTCAACGGCACGTTCGTCACCCCACTCGACCGCGAGGACATCGTCGGCCTCGCCTCGAAGCTCGATGACGTGACCGACGTCTGCTGGGACGTCGCGGAGATGATCAGCCTCTACAAGGTGACGAGCATCCGGCCTGCCGCGATCCGCCAGGCGCGCACCCTCGTGCAGGCCGCGACAGAAGTGGTCGCGTCACTCGAGAACCTCGAGAAGCTGAAAGGGCTCGAGCCCCACTGGATCAAGATCCACACCCTCGAGAACGAGGGCGACGCGGTCTTCCGCGAGGCCGTCGCCGACCTCTTTGCCCGGACCACCGATCCGGTGGAGATCATCAAGTGGAAGGACATCCACGGGTTGATCGAGGTCGCGATCGACCGCTGCGAGGACGTGGCCAATATCGTCGAAATGATCGTGGTGAAGCACCGCTGATGAATATGGCCACGGCGATCGTCGTCGCGGTCGTCATCCTCGGGCTCGTGTTCGAGTTCGTGAACGGGTTCCACGACGCGGCCAATGCGGTAGCGACGGTCATCGCGACCAGGGTTCTGACGCCGCTGCAGGCGGTGCTGATGGCCGGCGTGCTCAACCTCGTCGGCGCACTCGCCGGCACGGCGGTGGCGGCGACCATCGCCGCCGGGATCGTCGATAGCAAGCGCGTTTCGCAGGATCTCGTGCTTGCGGCGCTGCTCGCGGCGATCGCCTGGGACCTCATCACGTTCTTCGCGGCCCTCCCGACGTCCTCGAGCCACGCGCTCGTCTTCGGGATGATCGGCGCGGCCGTGTCCGTCCATGGCTGGGACGTCGTGGTCGTGCCGGGTGTCCAGAAGACGAGCGCCGGCATCGTGATCTCGCCGACCCTGACCTTTACGGTCGGCTACCTGTTCATGCTCGGGCTGTACTGGGCCGTCCGGAACAGATCCTCGTCGGGTGTGAATGGCTTCTTCGGCCGAGCCCAAATCGTGTCGAGCGCGTGGATGGCGTTCACCCATGGCGGCAACGACGGCCAGAAGACGATGGGGGTCATCGCACTCGCGCTGTACGGCGGAGGCATGCTCGGCGGGCAGCAGGCGGGCTACATCCCGGACTGGGTGAAGGTTGTCTGCGCGATCTCGATCGCCCTCGGCACGGCGATCGGTGGCTACCGGATCATCCGGACGATGGGCATGCGGATCACGCTCCTCAAACCGATCAATGGCTTCGTCGCGGAGACAACGGCGGGCGCGGTCATCGAGCTGGCGACCCGGCTTGGGATCCCGATCTCGACGACCCACGCGATCAACGGCGCAATCCTCGGCGTGGGCTCCACCCGTCGGCTCTCGGCGGTCCGCTGGGGGATCGCGCGTCGGATCGTCACCGCGTGGGTGCTCACGATCCCCGGCTGCTTCGTTTTCGGCTGGGTCTTCACCCTGTTGATCCACGCGATCGGGATCCACGTCTGAGGATCCGCCGCGGCAGCGGCTCGGCCCCGCAGCCCAGCGACGCTCCCCTGCCGAGCCCCGATCCGGACCGCGACCGCTTGCGGAAGGCGCTCGCGGAGCTGCCGGACGCGATCGTCCTGGTTGACCGCGACCACGTCGTCCGCCTTGCGAATCCCTCCGCTGATCGGCTTCTCGCAGCGGGGCCGCTTGTAGGCCGGCGCTTGGTCGAGGTCATCCGCGATCACGAGATGCTCGAGGCGGTCGAGGCAGCCCGCCACGGCGGCGAGACCGTGCGCGAGATGGAGCGTGACGGAGGCCGGCGGGTGCTGCGGATCGCAGCCAGGACACTGCCGGACGGCGACCTAGTGCTCATGGTCCAGGATCTGAGCTCCGTACGCCGGCTCGAGACGCAGCGACGCGATTTCGTCGCCAACGTCTCGCACGAGCTGCGCACACCGCTCGCCGCGCTGAAGGCGATGGTCGAGACCCTCCGCACGGGTGCGATGCGCGACCCGGCGGCCGCCGACGATTTTCTTGCGCGGATCGATCATGAGATCGACGGGCTGACCGACCTCGTCGGCGATCTGCTTGCGCTCACGCGGATGGAGGCGGGCGACGAGGCCTTGGATCTGCGGGACACCGACGCGGCAGATCTGGTACGCCAGGCCGCGGCGCGGCTCGAGCCGCTCGCCGCCCGCGCGCAGATTCGCCTGGCGACCGCGACCGACGCGAGCGGCGCACGCGTCCGGGCTGATCCGGCGCGGATGGCCCAGGTCCTCGCGAACCTCGTCCACAACGCGATCAAGTTCACGCCGGCCGGCGGGACCGTGACCCTCGGCACGACGTCGACACCCTCCGAGGTCACGCTGTTCGTGCGAGACACGGGCGCCGGCATCGACCCGGCGGATCTCGAGCGCATCTTCGAACGCTTCTTCAAGTCCGACCCGTCGCGCGCCACCGGCGGGACGGGCCTTGGCCTCGCGATTGCGAAGCATGCGGTGCAGGCCCACGGCGGGACGATCGCCGCGGTCAGCGGCGGGCGCGGCCAGGGGGCCACATTCGCCGTGACGCTTCCGCGCTCCGCGTAGGCTCAATCGGTGCGCAGCATCCTCGTCGTCGATGACGAGACGAACCTCCGACACACGCTCGCGTACGCACTGCGGCAGGAGGGCTACGAGGTCCTGACCGCGGAGGACGGCGAGGCCGCGCTCGAGAGCTTCAAGACGAACGCCCCCGAGCTCGTGATCCTCGACCTGATGCTGCCCAAGCTCGACGGCCTCGAGGTCTGCCGCCGCATCCGCCGCCACAGCGACGTGCCGATCCTCATGCTCACCGCGCGCGACTCCGAGCTGGATCGGGTGGTGGGCCTCGAGATCGGCGCCGATGACTACCTCGTCAAGCCGTTCTCGATGCGCGAGCTCGTGGCGCGCGTGCGCGCGATGCTCAGGCGCGCGTCGCGGGTCGCCGAGCCGCCGTCGATGGAGGTCTTCGACCTGCCGGGGCTGCGGCTCGATGTGCCGAAGCGGCGCGTGATGGCGGACGGCCACGACGTCACGCTCACGGCGAAGGAATTCGATCTCCTCGCGTACCTGGCCGGACGGCCAGGCCAGGTCCTGACGCGCGATCAGATCGTCGCGGGGGTCTGGGGCGTCGATTTCTCCGGTGACCCGCGCACGGTCGACACCCACGTGAAGACCCTTCGCGAGCGGCTCGGTGACGACGCCGACCACCCCCGGTGGCTCGAGACAGTGCGCGGGGTCGGCTATCGCATGCGGGAGCGCCCGGCGGGCTAGCACCGACCTCACTTCACCGGCGCTTCACCCGCGGCGCACCGCACGCACCCTCCCACCACTTGGCCGTAGCCGACGCTGTGATCGGAAGAGAAGAAAAGGCGCAAACAAAGAGGTGGGGATCATGCGTTCCCTGTGGAAGTCTTTGGCAGCGTTCCTCGCAGTGGCCACGCTCGCCGCCGCCTGCGGCGGCGCCGGCAGCGGCCAGCCCGCAGCCACCGGTAGTGCGGCGGCGAACCCCTGCGGGATCCCGGTGACCGGCAAGTGCGCCGACGAGGCGCAGTCGTTGAGCGGCGCGGGCGCGACCTTCCCGGCGGTCATCTACACGAAATGGATCGACGAATACAACAAGCTCACCGGCGTCCAGGTCAACTTCCAGGCCATCGGCTCCGGCGGCGGCATCAAGGGAATCACCGACAAGACCGTCGACTTCGGCGCGACGGACAACGCGATGACCGACCAGCAGCTGACCGACGCGAAGAGCCCGATGCTCCACCTCCCGGCCGTCATGGGCGGGATCGTCGCGACGTACAACGTCGCCGGCGTCACCTCGCTCAAGCTCACCGCCGACACCCTCTCGGGGATCTTCCTCGGGGACATCAAGAAATGGAACGACCCGAGGCTCGCGACCGA
>DASUSA010000244.1:0-5181 GCA_036375335.1 Candidatus Limnocylindria bacterium | reverse complement strand
TCGGGCCGATCAGGCCGGCACGATCGCCGTTCGCGAGCCGGAAGCTCACGTCGCTGAACAGCACGCGGTCCGCGAAGCGCCGGCCGGCGGCCTGGACCGAGAGAACGCTCATAGCGGCGAGGTCACGTGCCAGTGCAGGTGTGGGGTCACGCCCGGGGCGGCGGCGTTCGCCGTCAGCTTCACGCCGTGCGCGCCGACGTCCAATCGAGCCGCCACCTGCTGCACCGCCCGCAGCATCGCGACGAGCAGCACCGGGTCCAGGGCTTCCGGGCCGAGGAGCGATGGCGTATGGCGCTTCGGGATGATCACCACGTGCTTGGGCGCGATCGGCCGTGGGTGGTGGAAGGCGAGCACGAGATCGTCCTCGTACACGCGGTCGATGGGTGCCCTCCCGGTGAGCACGTCCTCGCAGAACCAGTCCCGCTTCCGACCCTCTGCGTCGAAGGCCACGTACACGTACGGCGCGCTCACCGCGCGATCTTTCCACGTGGCGCGCGCTGGCAGCGCGCGCAGTGGTAGGTGCTGCGGCCACCGATGACCGTGCGCCGGATCTGTGCGGCGCAGCGATCGCAGGGCTGGCCGGCCCGGTCGTACACCACGAACTCGTGCTGCATCCCGCCCTGCCGGCCGCTGCTGTCGCGGTACGTCCGGAGCGTTGACCCGTGAAGCCGGATGGCCTTTCGCAGGACCCACTTGATCGCTTCGTGCAGCCGCGCGATCTCCTCGGGGTTCAGCGATCCCGCGCTACGGAGCGGATGGATCCGCGCGCGCCACAGCGCCTCGGACGCGTAGATGTTGCCGATGCCGGCGATGCCGCGCTGGTCGAGCAGCAACGGCTTGATCGCGGCCCGCCGCCGGCGCCGGAGGAACGCGCGGAGCCACGAGACGGTGAACGAGCGGCCGAGCGGCTCGCGGCCCATCGCGAGATGCAGCGGCGCCTTCAGCGTGCGGTCGCCGCCGGCATCGTCCGCGACGATCTCCGCGGAATCCACCAGGGCCATGCGCCCGAGCTTGCGCATGTCGACGAAGTCGAGCGCGGTGCCGTCAATGAACGTGAAGGTCGCCCGGGTGAACCGCTCCGGCGCGGCCTCGCCCAGCTCCCTGAACGCGAACCGTCCGGTCATCCGCAGCGACGTGCAGAGCGCGTCGCCGCCGTCCAATAGGAACACGACGAGCTTCCCGCGACGGCGAACGGCCTCGATCCGGCGGCCGGCCAGCCGCGCGGCCACGAGCGGTACCGGCTCCGGCTCGGTGATCCGTTGCCAGTCGGACGCGAATGCCGCGATCGTCCGGCCAGTCACGCGCTCGGCCAGCTGTCTCGCGATCGTCTCGACCTCGGGCAATTCAGGCATGGGCGGCATGGGCCGGCTGTGGGAGTGGGGTCATGTCATCCCAGTTGTCGCCGGTGCGGATATCGACGACGAGCGGCACGTCCAGCGGGTAGGCGTTCCCCATCTCGTCGCGCACGAGCTCGGCGAGCTCGTCGACCCGCGATCGATCGACCTCGAACACGAGCTCGTCGTGGACCTGCAGGACCGCGCGCGCCCACCCGGCGCCACGGAGGCGGTCGTGGACCCTCACCATCGCGATCTTCATGATGTCCGCGGCCGTGCCCTGGACCGGCATGTTGATCGCCATCCGCTCCGCGGCGTTCCGCACCGCGCCGTTGCTGCTCGCCATGTCCGGGATGTACCGCCGGCGCCCGAGGAGCGTCTCGACGTAGCCCTGCTCGAGCGCGAACGACTTGGTCTCCATCACGTAGCGGCGCACCAGGGCGTACCGCTTGAAGTACTCGTCGATGAACCGCGCGGCCTCGTCACGAGCCATTCCCATGCGCCACGCGAGGCCGAAGTCGCTCATCCCGTAGACGATCCCGAAGTTCAGCATCTTCGCCACGCTCCGCTGCTCGCGCGTGACCGCCGACTCAGCGACCCCGAAGCCCGCGGCCGCGGTGCGGGTATGGACGTCGGCCCCCGAGCGGAACGCGTCGACAAGCGCCGGGTCCGCCGACACGTGCGCGAGCACGCGCAGCTCGATCTGCGAGTAGTCGGCCGCGAGCAGCGTCCGTTCGGGATGGCCCGCCACGAATGCACGGCGGATCCGCCGTCCGAGCGGCGTGCGGATCGGGATGTTCTGGAGATTGGGCGATTGGCTCGACAGGCGGCCGGTGGACGCCACGGTCTGGTTGAAGGTCGTGTGGATCCGCCCGTCGCGTTCGATGAGCGGCCCGAGCCCCTCGGCGTACGTCGAACGCAGCTTCTCGACCTCGCGGTACTCGAGGATCTTGTCGATCACCGGATGGGCGCCGCGCAGCTCCTCGAGCACCGCGGCATCGGTGGAGTAACCGGTGCCCGTGCGGCGTCCGCGCGGAAGCTTCAGCTCGGTGAACAACAGCTCCTGCAGCTGCTTCGGCGAGTTGATCCCGAAGTCGTGACCGACGGCGTCGTACGCCTCGCGCTCGATGCGGGCGACCTCGCTCGTGAACTCGACGGCGAGCGTGGCGAGATATTTCGTGTCGACCGTGATGCCGGCTTCCTCCATGTGCACGAGGACGTCGACGAGCGGCAGCTCGATCTCCCGGAACAGCTTCGCCAGCCCGAGCCGATCGAGGTCGTCGCGGAACAGCGCGGCGAGCCGCAGCGTCGCGACCGCCGAGGTCCCCGCCCGCGCGAGGCGCTCGTCGAGCGTCGGCAGGATGTCCTTGTGCCGGCGATCGGGCGCCGGGAGTGCGGGCACCTCGAGGCCGAGCCGCTCGGTCGCAAGATCGTCGAGGAGGTGCTGGCGCCGGCTCGCGTTCGCGAGGTACGACGCGATCACGGTGTCCATGTCGATGCCCATCAGGTCCGCGCCCGCTCGACGGAGGGCCCTGCGCGCGGTCTTCGCGTCATGGACAAGCTTGTCGATCCGCGGATCGCCGAGCAGCTCGACGATCGCCGGCGGGATGGTCTCGCCGACCGGGAGGTAGCCGCAGGTCTGCTCGAGCGCGAGCCCGAGGCCGAGCAATCGCGGGGAACGCTCGGTGTCGACGTCGGCGAACACGGCGATCCGTCCGGCCTCGCGCGCCCGCGCGAGGTAGTCCGCCCCGTCCGCGTCGGCGAGAAGCGCGACCTCGACCGGCGCGGCGACCGGCGTGGTGAGCCCAAGCGACAGCTGGCCGCCACTCGAGACGCGGGCGGGGGCCTTCGACGTGTCGACCGGGAACAGGGTCGGCGTCGGCAGCGGCGCGGAGGCGTTGCCATCGGCTGGCGGCAGCCGCGGGATCAGGCTGCGGAACTCAAGGTCACGGAACAGATCGATGACCGTCGCGCGGTCGTACGCGCCGCGAACGGTGCGTTCGAGGTCGAGCGTCACCGGGATGTCGGTGACGATGCGCGACATCTCGCGGCTGTGCAGGACCTGGTCGTGGTTCGCTTCGAGCGCCGCGCGGAGCTTCGGTGTGAGCTTCGCCAGGTTCTCGTAGACACCCTCGACGGTGCCGCCCTCGGCGACGAGCCTCGCCGCGGTCTTCTCCCCCACGCCGGGCACGCCGGCGATGTTGTCGGTCGGGTCGCCCTTGAGGGCCTTGTAGTCGACCATCTGGTCCGGCCGCAGGCCGAACCGCTCGAAGATCTTGGCCTCGTCGTAGATGACGGTGTTCTGGAATCCCTGGCGCGTGGTCATGAGCTGCACGTGCGGGGTGACCAGCTGCAGCGTGTCGAGGTCGCCCGACAGGATCACCGTGTCGAGACCCGCGGCCTCGGCCTGCTGGGCCAGCGCGCCGATGACGTCGTCGGCTTCGTAGCCGGGCAGCGAATACATGGGGACGCCGAACTTCTCGAGGAACTCCTTGCATCGCTCGAACTGCGGCCGAAGATCGTCCGGCATCGGCCGGCGGGTCGCCTTATAGGTGGCGTCGCGCTCCTTTCGGAACGTCGGGACAGGCAGGTCGAAGCAGGCCGCGATGTGCCGCGGCGGGTACTCCTGGATCACCTTCAGGAGGATCGAGGCGAAGCCGAACGCCGCGTTGACGAGCTCGCCCTTGGTCGTGGTGAGGGGCGGGATCGCGAAGTACCCGCGGTAGATCAGGCTGTTCGAATCGGCGAGGAGCAGACGGTCGGCCACCCGTTGAGTATCGCGGCTACGCCCGGTGCAGCCTCCGGTGCGCCACGAACGCGGCGATCGCGAACAGCACGGCGATCAGCAGGAACAGCTGCGGCGGCGGGCCGAAGCTATGGGTCACCGTGCCGGTTCCCACGCCGCCGGTGTCCTGCGATGGCGCGAATGCCGTTGCCGGCGTGGGCGACGCGACCGTGAGCGCGGAGCCGGGACTCTGCGAAGCCGCCGCGCCCGCCGCGGCCGGGACCGGCGCATTCGCCGCCGGCGCGGCGGTCGCCGAATCCGCGCGTTGCCTCGCCGCATCGGACGCGAGGGCGTTCACCGCGGCGCCGAACTGACCTTTCTCGGCGAGCTGCTCGGCGGTGCTCGCGCCGCCACCGAGGCTCGCGCCGCTGTTGACGACCGCCGACGCGATGAACAGGAAGACGAACAGGCCGCTGCCCATCGCGCCGAGCAGCCGGACGGGCCGAAGCCAGACCGGGGCGCGCTCGAGCCGGGGAACGAGCGACCGCCGCGGCGCAAGGTGCGGCAGCCCGCCGACGAGCCGGCTGGTCGCCCGCAGATCGGCCAGCTGTTCCCGGCAGGGCTGGCACCCGTCGAGATGGGCGCGGACGAGGTCATGTTCGGCCTGGCTGAGGGCGTCATCCAGGTAGGCGGACAGGAGCGGCTCCGGGTGTTCGATCATCCCACTCATCTGAACGTCCCCGGCGGGCGGGAAGTTCCGCTCATCCCGCGCTGCCCTTCCAGCCCTTCGACACGAGCTCGTTCCGCACCGTCACCCGCGCTCGATGGATCCGAGACTTCACCGTCCCGATCTCCGACACGGTGATCGTGGCGATCTCCTCATAGCTGAAGCCCTCGACGTCACGGAGCAGCAGCGCGTCGCGCTGCTCCACCGGGACCTGTGCGAGCGCCGCCTCGACCGCCTCCCGGGCCTCGTGGCCGGCGGCGATGTCGGAGAGGTCCGGGCCGCCGGCGGCCGGCTCGGCCCAGCCGGGGCTGCCCTCGTCGTCCGGCGGGTCGAGCGGTAGCTCGGCCCGTCGTTTCTGCGAGCGGATCACATCGATCGCGCGATTGCGTGCGATG
>DASUSA010000243.1:0-2021 GCA_036375335.1 Candidatus Limnocylindria bacterium | reverse complement strand
GGCTCGGTGCTCGAGACGGGCTACGACATCCTGTTCTTCTGGGTCGCCCGGATGCTGATGATGGGCATCGAGAACATGGGCGACGTGCCGTTCCACGTCGTCTACCTCCACGGCCTCGTGCGGACGCAGGGCCTCAAGATGAGCAAGTCGAAGGGCAACGTGGTGAGCCCGGTCGCGATGATGGAGGAGCACGGGGCGGACGCGCTCCGCTACGCGCTCGTCAACGGCATCGCCGCAGGAGCGGACAGCGAGTTCTCGGAGGGCAAGCTCGAGAACGGTCGCCGCTTCGTGAACAAGCTCTGGAACGTCGGGCGCTTCGTGCTCGCGCAGCTCGAGGCGCGTCCGGCGGCGCTCACCGGGCCGATCGATGTGGCCCCATCGGGCGCTGATCTCACCGAGGCGGACCGGTGGATCCTCTCGCGCACCGAAGCCGTGGTCGAGGAGCTCACGCGGCTCATCGAGCAGTACCAGTTCGGCGAGTATGCGACCGCGCTCCAGCAGTTCATCTGGACCGAGCTCGCCGACTTCTACGTCGAGCTCGCGAAACCGCAGCGCCGGCCGGCCGGCTCGGAGGACGCCGCCCTACGCACGCTCGCGTACGTCCTTGACCGCGTGCTGCGTCTGGCGCACCCGAGCATCCCGTTCGTGAGCGAAACGCTCGCTCTTCAGCTCTGGGCGCACGGGACGAAGTCGGACCAGGCGCCGTCGCTCGTGCGTTCGGCCTGGCCGAAGCCCGGGATCCGCGATCCGGAGTTCGAAGACCGCTTCGGCCTGGCGATCGAGGTCATCCGCCGGATCCGCGAGCGCCGGCAGGAGGCGCGCATCGAGCCGCGCACGACGGTGCAGGTCGCGCTTGGCGGCGACGCCGCCGCGCTCCGGCCGTTCGCCGACATCATCGCGTCGCTCACCGGGGCGGACGTGCGCTTCGGCGGTGGCGATACCGCGCCCACGCTTGTGCGGGCGGTCGAGGTTCGGGTCGCCGTTCCCCGCGACGCGACGGCCGACCGCGCCCGGCTCGAGAAGGAGCTCGCCGGGGCCCAGGCGCTGCTCGAGCGATCGCGGGGCCTGCTCGCCGATCCGAGCTTCAGCGCGCGCGCCCCCGCTCCGGTCGTCGAGAAGGCGAGGGCCGGGCTCGCAGAGCGGGAGGCTGCGGTGGCATCGCTGCGAGCGGAGATTGAGAAGCTCCCGAGACGCTGACGTCAGGTGTCACGAGACCCCGGCGTCCGGGAACGCGTGCGCGTGGTCGTCGAAGTAGCCGTGCCGTTCGAGGTGGGCGCGCTCCCAGGCCCGGACGAACCGACGCCAGGTCCCGCCGCTCGCGTCCCGGCTCGTGAACGCGTACTGAAGCGACAAGGCGAGCCGGTGGCAGACCGCGAGGGTCCACATGTCACCGAGCCGGTCCTCGGGGACCGCGCCGATCGCGGTCCCCTGATCGGCCGCGACGTTGATGATCGCTGCGGCCAGGTTCACGACGTCCTGCCCGCCGTGGTCTCCATCGATGCGGTAGATCTCGCGCAGGAGCACGTCGATCGGATGTGACGCCATAGGGGGTTCCCTCGATAGGAAAGGCGCTCGGCCAGCGGATACGCCCTCGCCGAGAGTATGCCCGGCGGCAGCGGAGGGGGCGGGCTTTGCGCCCCGCCCCCTCCGGTCCTACGTCGTGAACGCTCTGGTTACTGGTTGTCCTTCAGGATCTGGTTGGCCTTCACTCCCGCAGCCTTCACCGCGGCGGGGATGTCGGTGACCTTGCCCGCCACGACCGCGTTGAGCATGTCCTCGATGACCGTGCGGACGTCCTGCTGGCCGCGCACGTTCGGCTCGGGGACGCTCGTCCCAATGAGATCGAATGCCTGCTTGCCCTGGGTGTCGGTCTTCCATGAGTTCTTGAGCGTGTCGGTGTCCTGCGCGGTCTTGCGGACCGGCATGTAGCTCGACTTCACCGCCCACTCGGCGGTCTGCGCGGCATCCGCGAACCACTTCACGAACATCCACGAGGCGAGCTGCTTCTCAGGTGTGCTCTT
>DASUSA010000242.1:0-8412 GCA_036375335.1 Candidatus Limnocylindria bacterium | reverse complement strand
GGCGCCTTCGATCTCTGTCTTGCCGTCCGCGATGAGGCCTGCGATCGCCAGGGCCATGGCGATGCGGTGGTCGCCCACGGAATCGACGCGGGCGCCCTCGAGCCGCGTCGGTCCGTCGATGACCCAGCCGT
Source organism: Candidatus Limnocylindria bacterium (assembly GCA_036375335.1). Lineage (GTDB taxonomy): Bacteria > Chloroflexota > Limnocylindria > P2-11E > P2-11E > UBA4735. The sequence continues at coordinate 8,281 of DASUSA010000242.1, read as the reverse complement.
CTTCTAACACCTGGATGTTGGCTCCCATCGCGCTCAACCCGTCCGCCATGGCAGCGAGCCGGTCAGATTCCTTGACCCGCAGCTCCGAGGCGCCGGCTATGACGCTCCTGCCTGGAAGCTGTGTCGCGACTACGGCCAGGGCAGGAAGCTCGTCGATCATCTCGGCGGCGGCGCGGCCGCCAGCAGCCACCGGACCGACGAAGTGGGTCCGCCCAAAGGCGATATCAGCGACAGGCTCGTTTGCCTCGAGACGCTGGTTTCCAGCCTGCACACGACAACCAAGATCGTTCAACGTGTTGGCGAAGGCGATTCTTGTCGGATTGACACCAACGCCCAACAATCGCACGCGACTCTTCAACAAGACTGCTCCGGCGATCCAGAAGGCCGCCGCGCTGAAGTCGCCGGGCACTTCGATGTCGAGAGGCTGCAGGCTCTCCGCGGCTTCGACCTCGACTCGAAAGTCATCGACAGTGACCTTGGCACCCATCGCTGTGAGCATGAGCTCGGTGTGATCGCGAGTCGTCACCGGCTCGGTGACGACCGTGACGCCATCCGCGTATAGCCCCGCGAGCAGAATCGCGGATTTGACCTGTGCGCTCGGGACGGGCGGCCTCCATTCGACCCCATGCAGTGGCCACTTGCCGCCGACTCGGAGCGGCGGCCAGTCGGCACGGGCGCCCATCATGCTCAGGGGCTTCACAACCCGATCCATCGGCCGGCGCGAGAGCGACTGATCGCCCACCAGCTCGCTTTCGAACGTCTGCGCCGCAAGAAGCCCCGCGAGTAGGCGCATCGTCGTCCCGGAGTTGCCGCAGTCCAGCGGCGCCGACGCCTCCTGAAGGCCGCGCATTCCGCGGCCGTGCACGACCGTCTTATCGATATCCACCCCGAGCGCGCGCATGCAGGCCACGGTCGACTGCACATCGGCTCCCGTCGAGAGCCGACGGACATGACTCTCCCCTGACGCGATCGAGCCAAGGATCAGCGCACGGTGAGAGATCGACTTGTCGCCCGGCACATGGATCGCGCCCTCGAGGTGGCGAGCTCGCCGAACGGTGGCGATCACGATCGCGCCCAGCGCTCGCGGACCGCGCGTGCTTCCTCGAACAGCTCGATCAGACGCGGGTCGTCGGCCTCGATGTGCCGGCGCAGGCGGGTCAGCTCCGCGCTGACGGCATCCAGCATCTCGATGATGTTCTCGCGGTTCGTCCGCACGACCCCCGCGTACAGGTCCGGCTCGCCCGCCGCCAGGCGGCTCATGTCGCGAAACCCACCCGCCGCCAGGCGCGACGCCTCCGGCCAGTCCTTGCCCCGCGAGACCGCCAGCACATAACCGACCGAAAGCAGAAAGGCCGCATGGCTGACACCCGCGACCAGCCGGTCGTGAGTGATGGCGTCGATCACCACCGGGTGGGCGCCGACCGCCCGGACCAGCTCGTTGATGCGTGGCTCGTCGCGCGTCAGCACCCACGGCGCGTCCTGGAACATCGAGGGGTCCGCGTGGTCGATGCCCGACACCTCTTTGCCGCACATCGGGTGCCCGCCCACCAAGTCGAGGCCCTCGGCGGCCGCCCACTCCGCCACGTCGGCCTTGGTGCTGGCCATGTCGGTGACCAGTGCGCCCTCGGCCACCGCCGCCAGCCCGGCGAACACCTCGCGCAGGGCGTTGATCGGCGCACCCACGACGACCAGGTCCGCCATGCTCACAGGGGTGAGGTCCGTGTTGGCCGTCGACACGATGTCGCGGTCCAGCGCCTTGCGCACGACGACGGGGTTGCGGTCGCAGCCCACGACCACCATTTCAGGACGCGCCCGCTTCAGCGCGAGCGCGAAGGAAGATCCCATCAGGCCGAGGCCCACCACCGCGACCGTCGGCATCAGGGCACCCTGATTATGCGAGCTGCTTTTGCATGGCGCCGAGCAGCCGCCTTACGTCGGCCATCATGCGGTCGAACGCTGCGAAGTCGAGCGACTGCGCGCCGTCGGAAAGCGCCTGGTTCGGTGTCGGATGGACCTCGATGATCAGTCCGTTCGCGCCCGCGGCCACGGCCGCGAGCGACATCGGCCCGACCAGCGTCCACTTCCCCGTGGCCTGCGAAGGGTCGACGATCACAGGCAGGTGTGACAGCTCACGCACCAACGGGACCGCGTTGAGGTCGAGCGTGAAGCGCGTCGCGGTCTCGAACGTGCGGATGCCGCGCTCGCAGAGGATCACGTCGCGGTTGCCCTGGGACAGGACGTACTCGGCGGCGAGCAGCCACTCCTCGATGGTCGAGGACATGCCGCGCTTCAGCAGCACCGGCTTGCCCGACCGCCCCGCCTCCTGCAGCAGGGCGTAGTTCTGCATGTTGCGCGTGCCGAGCTGGAGGATGTCGGCGTACTTCGCGACCAGCGCCACGTCGCCCGGCGACACCACCTCTGTGACGACCTTCAGCCCCGTCTCCTCGCGGGCCGCGGCCATCATCTTCAGCGCCGACTCGCCCAGGCCCTGGAACGAGTAGGGCGACGTACGGGGCTTGAACGCCCCGCCGCGCAGTACGCGCGCCCCCTTCGAGGCGACGTGGCGCGCCGTCTCGAGCAGCATCTCCTCGCCCTCGACCGAGCATGGTCCGGCCATGATCACGACCTCGTCGCTCCCGATCTTCACGCCGCCGACGTCCACCACGGTGTCGGCCTTACGAAACTCGCGGCTCGCGAGCTTGAACGGCTTGGTGATGGGAACGATCTCCTGGATCCCGCCGAGATGCGAGAACGCATCCCTGTAGGCATACGCGTTGCCGCCGATCACGCCGATCACCGTGCGCTCCTCGCCGCGCGACAGCTCGGTCTTGAGGCCGATCTCCTCGACGCGATCGACCACGGCCTTGATCTCTGCCTGCGTCGCCTGGTGCGACATCACGATGATCACGGTCTCAAAGAACCTCGCATGTAATCCAGGTCGACCTTGATTGCCTCGGCGCCGCGCAGGTACGCGAATCGCATGGCACCCTGCGGCCGTGGTGTGTTGTACAGGAGCAGGATGCGCACGCACATCGGAACCCCGCGCGGGTTCGGCAGCTGCACCTTCATATCGTGTCCGCAGAGCAGGGGGACGTCGAGCCACCCGAGCCTGCGCGCAGCCAGCGCGGGGAACTCGGCGTTGAGGTCGGAAGTCGTCGTGAAATAGGCGAACGCGATCTCAGAGACGTCGAGGTCGTTGAGCCGTACCAGCTCCCGCAACAGCTCCTCGGTGGCTTCGGTGATCGCCTCCGCGGTGTTCGCGCTCGCCGTGGTCGCGCCCCTGATTCCTCTTACCGGCAAGCTCTCAAGAGCTCCTTCACGAGCGCGACGGCGTCGCCGCCGCGGTCGATCTCGTCCACGATCGCGCTCCCGACCACCGCGGCGTCGGCCGCACCGCGAAGCGACTTCATGTGCTCCGGGCGCGAGATGCCGAAGCCCGCGGCGATGGGCAGCTGCGTGTGCTTGCGCACCTCGCTCAGCAGCCCCGGCATGCCCTGGGGCAGCTCCTTGCGCGCACCTGTGATACCGGTCACGGTCACGCAGTAGACGAACCCGCTCGAGTGCGAGCAGATCGCGGCGATCCTCTCGGGCGGCGTCGTCGGCGCGACCATGAAGATCGTGTCGAGCGAGGCCGCGCGCAGCCAGCCCGCCACGGGCTCGGCCTCCTCGATCGGCAGGTCCGGCACGATCACGCCCGCCACCCCAGCCTGCGCCGCCTCGGCGGCGAACTTACGCGGGTCGTGCGACAGCACCGGATTGATGTAGGTCATCAGCGCGACCGGCACGCCTTCGGCCGCGACAGCCTCCGCCACCTCCAGCGCCCCCGCGACGGTCATGCCGTGCTCCAGCGCGATCTGCCCCGCGTGCTGGATGACCGGGCCGTCGGCGAGCGGGTCCGAGTGCGGAATGCCGACCTCGATCGCCGCGACTCCCGACGCGGCCAGCTTCTTCCCCACCTCGATCGAGCGCTTCTTGGTCGGATGGCCGGCCATCATGTAGACGACCAGCTTCAGGTCGTTGTGCGACCGAAGCGCGTTGGCCAGCCGGGTTCGCTCAGCCACCATTTTCACAGGGGCCCCCGCGAAGTCACGGTGCGCCGCTCCCCGACCCGCCGCGCGGCTCGGGTCGCGGGTCCTCTGACTTCGCTGGGATTTCGACCGAGTCCATGTCCTTGTCGCCGCGCCCGGAGAGACAGACGAGGATCCTGCCGCCAGGCCCAAGCTCGCGCGCGATCACGCCCGCCTGGTGGATCGCGTGCGCCGGCTCGAGCGCCGGCATGATCCCCTCCAGCTCGGTGCAGAGCTTGAAGGCCGCCAGCGCCTCCTTGTCCGTCACCGCGACGTACTCGACCCGCTCGATGTCGCGCAGGAAGGCGTGCTCCGGTCCCACGCCGGGGTAGTCCAGGCCCGCGGAGATGGAGTGGGTCGGCAGGATCTGGCCATCGCCGTCCTGCAGCACGTACGAGTACGCGCCGTGCAGAACGCCGGGCCGCCCGCCGACGAGCGACGCCGCGTGCTCGCCGGTCCTGATCCCCTTGCCCGCGGCTTCGACGCCGATCAGCACCACGTCCCTGTCGTCGAGGAACGCGGTGAACATGCCGATCGCGTTCGAGCCGCCGCCGACACATGCGACGACGACGTCGGGCAGCTTGCCGTCGAGCGACAGGTACTGCTCGCGCGCCTCGTCACCGATCACGCGCTGCAGGTCGCGCACCATCTCCGGGTACGGGTGAGGCCCGACCACCGAGCCGATGATGTAGTGCGTCGTGCTGACGTTGGTCACCCAGTCGCGAATCGCCTCGGTGGTCGCGTCCTTGAGCGTCTTCGACCCGCTGGTCACCTCGCGGACGTCGGCGCCGAGGAGTCTCATGCGGCGCACGTTCATCGACTGCCGGCGCATGTCCTCGGTGCCCATGTAGACCACGCACTCGAGGCCGAACCGCGCGCAGACGGTGGCCGTCGCCACGCCGTGCTGGCCCGCCCCGGTCTCGGCGATGATCCGCTTCTTGCCCATGCGGAGGGCGAGCATCGCCTGGCCCACCGCGTTGTTCAGCTTGTGCGCACCGGTGTGGCAGAGGTCCTCGCGCTTGAAGTGGACATGCGCGCCGCCGAACTTTTCGCTCAGCCGGCTCGCCGCATACAGCGGCGTCGGGCGGCCGATGAAGGCGCGCCGGTGCCCGGCGAGCTCGAGCTGGAACTGCGGATCGGCCTTCGCCTCGTGCCACACGTCTTCCAGCTCATGCAGCGCGCTCATCAGCGTCTCCGGGACGTACTGACCGCCGAAGGCGCCGAACCTCCCGTCGACCGGGTGCGTGAGACCTGCGCGAACGCTCACGCCAGCGCCTCGGCCAGCCTCACCGCGTGGACGAAGGCGCGCACCCTGGCGGGGTCTTTGACCCTGACCCGCGACTCGACGCCGCTGGAAACGTCGACTCCGAAGGGTTTGAACCTGCTCACGACCTTGCCCACGTTACCCGGTTCCAGACCACCGGCGATGAACACCTTCCGCGACCTCAGAAGCGGGCGCGCGAGCTCCCAGTCCCAGGTCCGGCCGGTCCCGCCCCGCTGGTCGGCCGACCAGGAGTCGAGCATGATCGGGTCCGGCCAGGCGCCGGCGTCCGGCACCTGGCCCTCCCTGACTTTGAGGACCTTCATCACGGGGCGGCCCGCCTCGAAGCCGGGCGCCTCGGAGCCGTGGAGCTGAACCAGGTCGAGGTCGAGGTAGTCGGCGATGAGGCGCACCTCGTCAGGCGGTTGATCGATGAACACGCCTACGACCCTCGGCCGCACCGATAGCTCATCGAGGATCGCGCGCGCTTCCTCAGGCGAGACGCGGCGATCTGACGCGCAGAAGTGGAATCCGATCATGTCCGCGCCCGCCTCAACGGCCGCCTGGGCGCCGTGCAGGTCGCAGATGCCGCAGATCTTGACCCGGATCAAACGGCCAGCTCCCTGATCTGGGCGGCCGGGTCGGCCGACCTCATCAACACCTCGCCCACCAGGATCGCGTCCGCGCCGGCCTCGCGCATGCGCCGCGCGTCCGCCGCCGAGTGGATCCCGCTCTCCGCGACGAGCACGACCTCCTTCGGCACCATCTTGCGCAGCCGCTGGGTCAGGCCGAGGTCGACGTTGAACGTCTTCAGATCGCGATGGTTGACGCCGATCGCCCGCGCGCCGGCCTCGAGAGCGGCCGAGGTCTGCGCCTCGTCGTGGACCTCGACCAGCGCCGCGATGCCGCGGCTTCTGGTCAGCGCGAGCAGGTGCTTGAGCTCCGAGGGCTCGAGCGCCGCGACGATCAGCAGCACGGCGTCCGCCCCACAGGCTCGCGCCTCCGCGATCTCGTAAGGGTCAGTCACGAAGTCCTTGCGCAGGATCGGCAGCTGCGTCGCAGCCCGCGCCATGCGGACGTGCTCCGCGCGTCCGCCGAAGCCGGCCATGTGAGTGAGCACCGAGATGGCCGCCGCTCCGCCGTCGGTGTAGGCGTGGGCGAGGTCGGCGGGCCGGTAGTCCTCGGCCAGCACGCCCATGCTCGGGGTGCGCTGCTTCATCTCGGCGATCACAGCCAGGTTGGGTTTGCGCAGCGCGCCGATGAAGTCCTTCGGCGTGTAGGCGGCGACCGCCAGCTCGAGCTGGTCCGAGCCCAGCAGGAAGCGGCGGCGCTGCAGGTCCTGTCGGGCTTCGAGCACCAAACGGCTTAGGAGGTCCTCGGTCACTCCTGCGAGATTCTGGCCCACCGCTGCAGGACCTCGCCGGCCCGCCCCGAATCGATCGCCTCCGCCGCGAGGCCGAGCCCGTCCCTCCAGTCGCGCGCCAGCCCCGCCGCCCGCAGCGCGGCCGCGGCATTGAGGAGCACGACGTCGCGCCGCGGACCCTTGGCGCCATCGAGCACCTCGCGCGCGAGGCGCGCGTTCTCCTCCGGCCCGCCTCCCCGCATCGACTCGACCGGGGCGTGCGGCAGGCCGAGCTCGGCGGGGTCAAGCTCATATTCCTTGCGCTCGCCGTCGATCTCGATCACAAAAGAACGTGTGGCGACCGAAAGCTCGTCCATGCCGTCAGCGGCGTGGAAGACGATCGCGCGCTCCACGCCGAGCCGCATCAGCACGTCGGCCATCTTGCCCGCGAGCCTGGCGTCGGCCACGCCCAGCGCCTGGTACTTCGCGCCGGCGGGGTTGCACAGCGGGCCGAGCACGTTGAACACCGTGCGCACCCCGAGCTCCTTGCGCGGCACGGCTGCGAATCGGAACGACGGATGGAAGATCGGCGCGAAGAGGAAGCCGATCCCGGCCTGGGCTATGCACCTGGCCACGCCGTCGGGCGGCAGGTCGACTTTGACCCCGAGCTGCTCGAGCACGTCGGCGGAGCCGCACAGCGACGAGGCCGCGCGGTTGCCGTGCTTGGCGACGCGCGCGCCGGACGCCGCGGCGACGATCGCCGAGAGCGTCGAGATGTTGAAGGTGGCGAGTCCGTCACCCCCAGTTCCGCATGTGTCGAGCAGCGCGCCGCCGACCTGGATCGGGGTCGCCACGGCGCGCGCTGTCCGAGCGAACCCCGTGAGCTCCTCCACTGTCTCGCCCTTGATCCGCAGCGCGACGACGAAGCCCGCGATCTGGGACGGCGTCGCGTCACCGCGCATGATGATCTCGAAGGCTGCCGCCGCCTCGTCTTCGGTGAGGTTCTCGCATCTGACGAGCTTGGTGAGGGCTTCGATCACGCCGGAACCTTCGCCGTACGCCGCACGAAGTTGCTCAGGATCTTCTTGCCTTCTTTGGTCAGCACCGACTCGGGATGGAACTGCACACCGTAGGTCGGGTGCTTGACGTGGCGCAGTCCCATCACCGTGCCATCGTGCGTCCACGCGGTGATCACGAGCTCCGCCGACACCGTCTCTCGCTTGACGATCAGAGAGTGATATCGCGTCGCCTCGAACGGCTCGCTCACGCCCGCGAGGACGCCCGAATTGTCGTGATGGATCCACGACGTCTTGCCGTGCGACGGCTCGTTGCGAACCACCTCGGCGCCGAAGACCTGGCCGATGCACTGGTGGCCGAGGCACACGCCGAGGATCGCGACCTTGCCGCTCAGCGCGCGGATCGCCTCGTTCGAGACGCCCGCGTCCTCCGGCGTACCGGGTCCGGGCGAGATCACGATGCCGTCGAACTTCGCGAGCTCATCGACGGTGACCTCGTCGTTCCGGAAGACGGCCGGCTCCTCGCCGAGCTCGGCCAGGTACTGGACGAGGTTGTAGGTGAAGGAGTCGTAGTTGTCGATCATCGCGATGCTCA
>DASUSA010000241.1:0-8844 GCA_036375335.1 Candidatus Limnocylindria bacterium | reverse complement strand
AGCTTCGGCTGGGGGAACTTCGGCTCGCGCCCGAAGCCGCCGTACTCGGAGTCGTACTGGCCGCGGATGAGCGCGCCGATCGCGCCGACGATCGACCAGTCGAGGTCGCCCGGCCTCTGCGCGTGAGCGTCCGCCTCGTGCGCCTTCAGCTCACGCAGCCGAGGTTCGAGCTCGGACCGCTTGTCGCGCCAGTGGTCGGCGATCTCCGCGACGGAACGACGCATCGCGTCGGGCGGGATGTACGTTGCGCCGTTGAGGATCTCGCCATCCGGCGTGAGGAACGCGGTCGTGGGCCAGCCGCCCATGTTGTAGCGGCGGTTCACATCGGGCCGCTCGTCGTTGTCGACGCGGATCGGGATGTAGCGCTCGTTGACCCCGGCGATGACCGCGGGGTCGCTGTACGAGGTCTCGTCCATGACGTGGCACCAGTGACACCACACCGCGCTGATCGCCAGTAGCACCGGCTTGTCCGCGGATCGCGCCTCGCGGAACGCCTCGTCGCCCCAGGCCCGCCAGGCGATCTCGCTCGCGCGGTTCGGCCGCGGGGAGAAATGGAAGTCGCTCACCCGATCTGATCGAGCTCGATCTTGTTGCCGAACGGATCGAACACGTAGCACCGCGACCAGCCGGCGAATTGGTCGGCATCCTCGGACCGTACGCCCTGGGCTTCGAGCTCGCGGCGCATTCTGCCGACGTCGTCGACGCGCAGCGCGAAGTGCCGGCGCGGGTGCAACGCGAGATCGGCTTCCACGGCGAGATGGACGTGCGCCCCGCCGGGCACCTCGAACCAGAGGCCGGGCCGGCCGCGCAACGCTTCGGGCCGCTCGATCTCACGCAGGCCGAGCTGTGCGGCGTAGAACCGGCGGGCCTGGGACTCCTGGCCGGCCGGATAGAAGACCTGGGCGTGGTGGAGGGCTAAAACGGGCATAAACCGAGTGTATTGACGGTTCTCGCACAGTCCGAAAAACGCTGGAATCAACAGTGCAAGGCCTCTAGAATGAGCTTCGGAACACTTGCGGGAGGACCGTCTTGGCGATCGACACCACGGGGCAGGAGACCGGCACCAGCGACGCCGTCGTGACACTCACGGCCAAGGCGTCCGAAAAGCTGAAGGAGATCATCGCGAAGCAGGGTCGCGCTGACCTCGCGCTTCGCGTCTATGTCACGCCGGGCGGGTGCTCGGGCTTCTCGTACGGCATGACCTTCGCCGACGGAGCGGAGGAAGGCGATGCGATCGTCGATCACGACGGCGTCAAGGTCGTCGTCGATCCGATGAGCGCGATGTACGTGAAAGGCAGCGAGATCGACTTCGTCGACGCTCTGATGGGTGGCGGCTTCGCGCTTCGCAACCCGAACGCCGTCTCGAGCTGCGGCTGCGGCCAGTCGTTCAAGACCGCAGGCGACTCCGGTACCGCGAAGGCCTGCGCGCACTAGACCCATTCACGCGACGTTGAAGCGGGCGGCGAAAGCCGCCCTCTTTTCATGTCCAGCGAAACACCGGCGCGCTGGATGCGAGGATCGTTCCTGCGACCCGTGAGCTACGCCCGCCGACGTTCCACGACACGCGCAATGAGAAGCATCGGCGCGATCACGAGCAGTCCGCTCACGATGAGCGCCAGCACCGGGTAGAAGATGTACCCGACGATGAGGATCGCCGTGCCTGCCGTGAATGAGCTTGACGGGCCGCCTGGGACACCGGACGCGACCGGCCACGACAGGTAGACCAGAGCTACCGCGACCGCGGCGACGAACAGCACGAGGACACCATGCCCTCTGATCAACGGTCGGTCACGCGCGGGTTAGTCGCTGTGGAACGCCCGATCGCTTCAGCTCACCGCGCGCTTCGAGATCGAGCTTGATTGCCATTCCGTACCACATCGCGCTGAGCGATTGATCCCAGGCCTTCGTGCGACCGAGCCGCTTCGCGAGCGCGCCGCGAAACTCCTCGATCGTCAGGCCCGGCGCTTTGGCCGGGAGCGTGGCCAACGCCGCCTTGCGAACCACGGCGTAGGTGGCCGCGTCCATCCGCGGACCTTTCTTCTTCGGGTCGGGATTGCGAAGCTGGACCTTTGCGGCGGCAGACGTCGGCATCGTCGTCCCTCCTGGAGACCCCGCGGTGATGCTATGGGCGGCCGTCGTATCATCCGCAGAACGCCGTATGAGGGAGAGTACGTACCGGGTGGTCCCGGCAGTCGACAAGGCCGCACGGATGCTTGCCGAACTCCGTGAGGATGAGGGGCTCGGCATCTCGGAGCTCGCCCGCCGGATCACTGCTTCCAAGGGGACCGTCCGCGACATCCTCCTGACCCTCGCCTCCCACGATCTCGTCACGCGCGACGCCGACGGCCGGTTCCGCCGTGGAGGCCAGCGCGTCGACCTGGCCCACCTCGCGCAACCGCACCTCGAAGCGCTGCGCGACGAGTTCGGCGAGACCGCGTTCCTCGCCGTCGTCACAAGAGGCGGCGTCGAGATCGCGGCGCGCGCCGAGCCAAGCACGGATCTGCACATGAGTGCGCCCGTCGGGCGCCGGCTGCCCACTGACGTCGGCGCGCATGGGAAGGTGCTCACGGGCGGCCTGGACATCGCGCTCGACGACGAGGAGTACCTTGCCGGCGTGCGCGCCGCCGCCGCGCCGATCGTCGATCCGCGCGGGCGGCGCGTGGGCGCGCTCATCGTCGTCGGGTTCAAGGAGCAGCTGGACATGCGCACCCTGAAGCGCATCGGCGACGCGTGCGCGCGGGAAGCCACGGCGCTGTCCGCGCAGCTGGGGCGACGGCGTCAGGTCGCATGACCAAAGAGCTCCTCAGCCTCCGGGTGAACGGCGAGCCGCATACCGTGGCGGCTGAGCCGCATCACACCCTGCTCGAGGTCCTTCGCGAGGAGCTCCAGCTCACCGGCACGAAGCACGGCTGCGAGCTCGGCGAATGCGGCGCGTGCACCGTGCTCGTCGACGGCGTCCCGATCCTGTCCTGCCTGACACTGCCCGCGCAGCTCGCGGCGAATGCTGAGATCACGACGGTCGAGGGCCTGGCGAACGGCGGTCAGCTAGATGCGTTGCAGACCGCGTTCGCCGAAGAAGGCGCGGCGCAGTGCGGCTATTGCACCCCGGGGATGCTCATGACCGCCAAGGCGCTTCTCGATTCGAACTCACGCCCGTCCCGCGCCGAGATCGCCCACGCCATCTCCGGCAACCTCTGCCGCTGCACTGGGTACACCGCGATCTACGAAGCGGTGGAGAAGGCGGCGAAGGCCCGATGACCAACAAGACGCACCGCGTCGAGATCGTCGGGCTGCAGCGGGAGCTGCCCATCATCACCGTGCCAAGCGGCGTGCGGCTCGCCGTGTTCAACATGCTCGGTGACATCGAGATGACGAAGGCCGCCGGCCGCGAGCTCGCGGCGCGCCTCCACCTTCGCCACCCGGACATCATCGTCACGACCGAGACGAAGAGCGTGCCACTCGCGTACGAGATCGCGTCGCTTCTGGAGCTGCCGTATGTCGTGCTGCGCAAGAGCTACGTCTCCTACATGGGTGAGGCGCTCGAGACGAAGCTCCAGGCGATCACCACCGGCCATCCGCGCACGATCTTCCTCGACGCGAGGGACCGGACGCTCTGCGAGGGCAAGCGCATTGCGCTCGTCGACGACGTCGTCTCCACCGGCAGTACGTTGCACGCGATGCGCGAGCTCGTGACCCGGGCGGGCGCCGAGATCGTGGCGGAGGCCGTCGTGTTCACCGAAGGCGACGCGGAGCAGTGGCCGGACGTCATCGCGCTCGGGCACCTCCCGCTGATGGAGCCCACATGAGCGAGCTGTCGATCCTCGGCCAGCGCCGCCCGAAGGTGAACTCCTGGGCTCACCTCACCGGGCAGGCAAAGTACGCCGACGACATCGTGCTGCCTCGGATGCTGTACGGGCGGCTCCTGCGATCGACGCAGGCGCACGCGCGGCTGCGGAAGGTCGACGTTTCCCGCGCACTCGCGCATCCGGGGGTCGTGGCCGTGGTCACGGGCACGGACATGCCCGAAAAGATGGGCATCATGCCCTCGACGCAGGACGAGACCGCGCTCGCTGTCGACAAGGTGCGCTACGTCGGCGAGCCGATCGCGGCCGTCGCCGCACTGGATGAGGACACCGCGTTCGACGCACTGTCGCTCATTCGGGTGGAGTACGAGCCGCTCGAGCCGATCCTGAGCATCGAGGAGGCCCTCGACCGCGAGGACGTGAAGGTCCACGAGGACAGCAAGCGCGGGAATGTGTTCAAGGAAGTTCACCTCAGCTTCGGGGACCTCGAGGCCGGCTTCGCGAAGGCCGATCACACCCGTGACGATTGGTTCTTCTTCGAGGGCAATACCCACGCGCCCATCGAGTCGCACAGCTGCGTCGCGAACGGTGAGGCGAACGGGAACGTGACCCTCTGGACGTGCACGCAGGTGCCGCACTACCTGCATCGCGAGCTCGAGAAGGTCCTCGGGGTGCCGCGCGCGCGAATCCGCGTGATCGCGACGCCGAACGGCGGCGCATTTGGCGGGAAGAGTGATCCGTTCGCGCACGAGTTCGCGGCGTGCCTGCTCGCCTTGCGCACGAAGCGGCCGGTGAAGTTCACGCTCGACCGCGAGGAGGTCTTCTACGCCCACCGTGGCCGCCACCCGGTGAAGATGCACCTCCGGACCGGCGTCACCAAGGACGGCGAGATCACCGCGGTGCACTTCCAGAGCTGGCTCGACGGCGGTGCGTATGCCTCGTACGGGATCGCGACGACGTACTACACCGGCGCGCTGCTGACCGTGACCTACCGCGTGCCCGCGTACAAGTTCGACGGCGTTCGCGTGTACACCAACAAGCCGCCGTGCGGGCCGAAGCGCGGGCACGGCACCACCCAGCCGCGGTACGCGTTCGAGGCGCAGCTCGACAAGATCGCCGACGATCTCGGGCTCGATCCGCTCGCCTACCGCCAGCGGATCCTGCAGCCCGCGAACTCGCGCACGGTCAACGACCTGCGGATCACCACCATGGGCCTGGGCGAGTGCCTCGAGCGCGTGGGCCAGCGCACCGGCTTCAGCGCGAATCATCGGAACCTACCGGCGGGCAAGGGGATCGGCATCGCCGGGAGTGCGTACATCTCGGGCGCGGGCTTGCCGATCTACTGGAACGAGATGCCCCACTCCGGCGCGACGGTGAAGATCGACCGCGGCGGCGGGGTCACCGTGTACTGCGGGACGGCCGAGATCGGCCAGGGGTCGGACAACATGCTCGCGAGCATCACCGCCGAGGCGATCGGGGTCATGCCCGAGGACGTGCACGTCGTGTCGGGCGACACCTCGCTGGCGCCGGTCGATCTCGGGTCGTACAGCTCGCGGGTGACGTTCATGGCCGGCAACGCCGTGAAGCAGGCCGCGTCGAAACTGCGCGACCAGCTCGCGCAGATCGCGGCGGAACAGCTCGGCGTCCCGGTCGACCAGATCCTCTGCGCGTACCGGCGCTACTACGACCACGAGGACCCGGACAAGTTCGTGAGCTTCACCGACGTCGCGGTCGCAGCCGAGGCGCGCTTCGGCACGCTGTCCGCAGCCGGCTGGTACGCGCCGCCGAAGGGCATCGGCGGGACATTCAAGGGGGCCGGCGTCGGGCCGTCGCCCGCATATTCGTACCAGGCCTGCGTTGCCGAGGTGACGGTGGATCGCGAGACCGGCGTGCTCACGGTGGACCGGCTCGTGACCGCGCACGACTGCGGCCGCGCGCTCAACCCGGCGAACGTCGAGGGTCAGATCGAGGGCTCCGCGTATATGGGCTACGGCGAGGTCGTCGGCGAGGAACAGGTCTTCCGCGGCGGGCTGCACAAGAAGCCGTCGCTCCTCGACTACAAGATCCCGACCTCGCTGGATACCCCAACGCTCGAGGCGATCATCGTGGAGACGGTCGACGCGGAAGGCCCGTACGGCGGCAAGGAGGCCGGCGAGGGGCCGCTCAATCCGGTGATCCCCGCGATCGCCAACGCGGTGTTCGACGCGATCGGCGTGCGGTTCGACGAGACGCCGATCACGCCCGAGAAGATCCTGGATGCGCTCGCGAAGAAGAAGGATCGCGTCGGGCCGACGGGCCTCGACGGGGGTCCCGATCCGAAATCGTCGCTGCGGCGGCTCAACGCGTCCACCGTGGCCCGCGAGAAGAAGAAGGATGCTTAGGCTCCCGCGCTTCCAGCTCCACACCCCGGCGACGATCGAGGACGCGACGCTGCTCCTGCGCGAGCATCGCGCCGCGGAGCAGGACGCGGCGAAGACCGGCACGCCCGGGATCACGGTCATGCTGGTCGCCGGCGGCACGGATCTGTATCCGAACATGAAGCGCCGCCAGTTCACGCCGAGCACCCTCATCGCGCTTGGCACGGCACTCCCTAAGGCGATCCACAATGGGCATGGTCTGACCATCGGAGCCGGCGCGACGCTCACCGCGGTCGCGAACGACGCGCGCGTGCTGAACGGGTACCGCGCGCTCGCCGAGAGCGCCGTCGCGATCTCGACGCCACAGCTTCGCAACATGGGCACAATCGGCGGCAACATCTGCCTCGATACTCGGTGCAACTGGTACGACCAGTCGCTCTTCTGGCGCATGGCCGAGGGCATGTGCATGAAGACCGACCCGTCGGTCGTGTGCCGCGTCGCGCCGTCCAGCCCGCGCTGCCTCGCGGTCGCGAGCGCGGACACCGTCCCGGCGCTCCTGGCGCTCGGCGCGAACGTCCGGATCGTGAACGCGAGTGGCGAGCGCGTCGTTCCGCTCGCGGAGCTGTACCGTGAGGACGGGATCAGCCCGCTGACCATCGGACGCGATGACATCGTCACCGAGGTCATCCTGCCGCCCGCCGACGGCTGGCGCAGCACGTATCTGAAGCTGCGCGACCGCGGCTCGTTCGACTTCCCGATCGTCGGCCTCGCCGCGGCTGTACGGATGGACGGCAGCGTCGTGCGGGAGGCGCGCCTCGCGATGACGGCGGTCGGCTCCCGTCCCGTGCTCGTTGGCGCGGCCGCGGCAGCGCTGGTCGGCTCGCGACTTGAGGACGATGTGATCGCGGCGGCGGCTGCTGCGGCGCACAAGATCGCACGGCCGATGGACAACACCTCGGGCACGATCGCGCAGCGCAAGAAGACGGTTCCGGTCTTCGCAACTCGAGCGCTGGCCGCGCTCCGGGAGGAGCTCACCTAGATGCGCACGGTCGCCGTCGTGCCTGCAGCGGGCAGCGCCGAGCGGTTCGGCGGGAAGAAGCTCCTGGTACCGATCGACGGCGAACCGCTGCTCGACCGGACGATCGCGGCGCTGCTCAACGGCGGCGTCGACCAGATCATCGTCGTCGTGCCACCCGACGCGGAGGACCTGAACCACGACGTGAACGCGTTCAGCGATCCGCGGGTGTGGCCGGTGGTCAACCCGGATCCGTCGCGCGGGATGTTCTCATCGCTGCAGGCGGGCATGGCCGAGGCCGAGGGCGATGCGCTCGTCGTGCTGCCGGCGGACATGCCGTTCGTGCAGAGCGGCACAGTCGCGATCCTGCTCGACGCGTTCGCCTCACGGCCGGCGATCGTGTCGCCGCGCTATCAGGGCAAGCGCGGCCACCCCGTCATCCTGCCGCCCGCGCTTCGGGACGAGATCCGCGCGGCCGAGCCGACGATCACGCTGCACGACGTCCTGAAGTGTCACGCGGAGCTGCGGGTCGACGTGGACGTGGAGGATCGCGGGGTGGTGCGAGACGTCGACCGAGTGGCAGACTTACAGGAGTGAGGGAGCTCTACGCGCGCATGGCGGAGCTCAGCCGCGAGGGCCGGCCATTCGCCGTCGCGACCGTGGTACGGACTATCGGGTCCACGCCGCAGGTCGTCGGCGCAAAGATGCTCGTGGACGACCTCGGCCGCACATACGGCACCCTCGGCGGCGGCTGCGTGGAGGGCGACGCGTTCGCCGAGGCGAAGCGCGTCATCGAAGAAAGTGGGTCCTCGCTCCGCGAGTACGAGCTCACCGAGGATCTCGCTTGGGACACCGGTCTCGTGTGTGGCGGAACGATGTGGATCCACATCGAGCCGGGCGCGGGAGCGCTCACGGTCGGTGATCGCGACCTGCTAGCCGGTGTGCTTGCCGCATCGTCGACCGGCACCCCCATCGCGCTCGCGACGCTGCTCCACAAGGTAGGCCGCGACATCGTTCCGTCCGGCCGCCTCTACGTCGAGCAGAGCGGCGCGTCGGGCGGCACGCTCGGAGACGCAGCTCTCGACGCGCGCGCTCGCGGCATCGCCGCCGAAGCGCTGACGGCTGGCACCGCGCGCACGGCGCCACTCGATGAGGGACGCGAGCTCCTGGTCGAGCCGATCGTCGCGAAGCCGCACCTCGTCGTCGTCGGCGCCGGCCACGTCGGCCTCGCGCTCGCGAAGCTCGCACACGGGCTCGATTACGACGTGACGGTCATCGACGATCGGCCGGAGTTCGCGTCGCAGGAGCGGTTCCCGGACGGTGTCGAGGTGGTCCGCGCGGACATGGTCGAGGCGCTCGGCAGCCTATCGATCGGCTGGAACAGCTTCATCGTTGTTGCCACGCGCGGCCACAAGCTCGACGCGCAGTGCCTGCGCGCGGCGATCCGGACGCGCGCGCGCTACGTCGGCCTCCTGGGCAGCAAGCGCAAGACGATCCTCATCGAGCGGATGCTCCGCGACGAGGGGCTGCCCGAGGAGCGCATCCGGTCGGTGCACGCGCCGGTCGGGCTCGATCTGGGTGGCCGCACCCCGGCCGAGATCGCCCTCTCGGTGCTGGCGGAGCTCTCGATGGAACGGTACGGCGGTAGCGGCCATCCGCTGCGGCTACG
>DASUSA010000240.1:0-10881 GCA_036375335.1 Candidatus Limnocylindria bacterium | reverse complement strand
GGTTGCCGAGGCCCCAGATCGTTTCTTCGCCGACTGGGACGATGCGATGGAGGCCAACCTTGCCGCGGTGATCGCGACACAGGACGCGGTCATCCTCGGCCGCCGCAGCTACACCGAGTGGGCACAGTTCTGGCCGAGCAGCCAGATCCAGCCATTCGCCGCATTCATCAACGGGGTCACGAAGTACGTCGCGACATCGACGCCCCTGGACCGAGATTGGGCCAATGCGACGGCACTCCACGGCGGGCTGGTCGAATTCGTTCGGGATCTCAAGCAGCAGCGTGGAGGCGATGTCGGCATCCACGCAAGTATTTCGGTCGCCCAGGCGCTGCTCGCCGCCGACGTTGTCGACGAACTCAGGCTAGTGATAGCGCCGAGGATCGCCGGCCGCGGACGGCGACTCCTCGACGGGTTGCCATCGATCCAGCTCGAATCGATCCGAAGCGAGGTCTCACCGACTGGCTATCTGCTCGTCGACTATCGCGTCATTCGTTGAGTCCTCCGCGCGCCGCGTCCGCATCGTGCGGCCGGCACAGCTTTGTCAGAGGTGGCCGAGCCCCGGGTAGTCGCGCGTCATCGTGCAGCCGGCGGCAATCGATCCCGTGGCGCCACATTGAGGGCGTCAGCGAGGATCAGGTACATCGCATGAGACCACAGCAGCGGCTGGGCGATCGGTCCCCACCGCTCGACCCACACGTTCACCATGCTGGGATCGTTCACGTTGGTGCTCACCTGTTCCGGAAGGTGTCCCGCGGCGTTCGCTTGCTCGCCCATCCAGGCCAAGCAGCGTCGCGCTTCAACCGAGCGTCCTTGGCAGGCGTACACCCAGCCGAGGAATCCGTTGAGCACGACCCACTCGCCCCCGCCGTAGAAGGTGTCAGCGCGATAGCGGTTCGGGTCATGGCCATCGGCGACCAGCTCGCGTTCGATCTGGGCCAGGGTCCGCTGGAAGGTCGGGTCCGCCAAGCCGAACACGGCGTCGGGGACGCCCAACCACAGCAGGTTGGCATCGATCGCGTGGGACCCTTCGTGCTTCGTGAACGCTCCGTCGTGCGTGCCGCGACTGGCGAGCGCGCCCTGGATCTGCGCCGTCGTGGCCATGGCATTTCGGTCGCCCGACGTTTCTGCGTAGGCGTGCAACCCGAGCGCGATCGCGCCCCAGGTCGACGGGTGCCGTCGCTCCCCAGCCTCCTCCCAGCAATCGAAGTTCGGCTGATCCCAAAGCGCGCCAAGGTAGCGCGCCGCGAGCGCCGCTGCCTCCGCGTCGTCGCCCGCGAGCGGTCGACCACCGCGGCGGGCGTGATCGAGGCGCGACCACAGCCAGGTGCCTAGCCCGTCAAGCTGGAAGTTCGGCCACCTGTCATCGACGGTCGTACGGCCCTCGATCGGGTAGCGCGCCCGTAGCACCGCGCCGCGACTCCGGGCGTGGTCGGGATCCGCGACCGCCGCTTCAATGCGCGTTCGCTCCGAAAGCAGCGTGCGAGTGACCCAGGCGTGATACCGCGCGGCGGACTCGAGCTCGCCAGACCGGTCCATGGCATGGGCGACGTACGACGCATCCCGGAACCAGCAGAAGCCCTCGTACGTCGGGTAGTTGCACGCCGCGGGATACGCGCCGCTGTCGGCCTGGGCGTTGCGGATCAGCTCGATGCTCGTGGCGACGAGTCCAGCGCTCACCCCGTGGCCCCGCCGGTGGCCAGGTCGCGGATGAAGAACCGCCGCCCGGCGATGAAGGCGACGACGACCGGGACGACCGCGATGAGTGCGGCGGCGAACACGAGCGACCACTCAGTTTGGTGGGCGCTCTGGAAGGTCGTGATCGCCACCTGAAACGTCCATACCTCTGCATGGTTGAGCGCCCGTGAGTGCCTAGGTGTACTCATCCCACGAGAACGAGGGGGGAACACCGCGACCGAACCGAACGTGCGCATCACGCTGGAACGAATCGGTGATGGCCGGGTCGCGAGAAGTGACCGTTTCGGAGCGCGTCTGCGAGACGGCGCTATCGCTCGGCGGCATCGCCGGCAGCGTACGGCCCGCCACGGGCGGGGCCAATGCGTCCCGGAGATTCGCGTGCGCTGCAACCACATTTCGGTTCGCGTGGACCCGGCTGGATTCGAACCAGCGACCCCTCGGATGTGAACCGAGTGCTCTAACCGCTGAGCCACGGGTCCGTCGCGCCGAGGTCTCAGTCTAGGACGCGCCGTCACTCGATATGACTAACGGTTCGAAGCGCTCGTCGCGCATCGCTGGATCGCCGTCGGCCCAATCCAGGCCACGACGCTGGTCGGCCGCCACAAGCGGTCGGGGCTACGCGCCCCGCCTGAGCGCTACGGCAGGAGCGCGTTCACCGCGATATCGCTCACGATGAGCAGGGCCACCATCACCGCGATGACCATCCCGATGCGCCGGAAGTCCTTCGTCACGTAGGTCCGTTCCTGCACGGCTTCGCGTTCGAGGATCGCCGACGGCTCGCCGATGGCGCGGGCGACGCCGGCGCGCACTGGCGAGCCTGGGCGCTGCGAGCCGCTATACGAGCGGCGCGTCGTCGCGGGAGTCGTGGCACTCGCGACCGGGCGGTCGTGCGCAGTCGGCCTGGCGTTGGCCGATGCGGCGCGGCGCTCGCGTGCGGTCCGTCGCTGTCTCTTCGGCATGAGCAGCCAAGGATACGGGAACGGGTAGGGTACTTGGCGCATGACGCTCGACCCGTCCGCGCTGTCGCTCGTGGTCATCGTGCTTGCGCTCGCGATCCTCGGACTGGCCGCCTGGCTGCTGGTCCTGCAGCGCTCGGAGAGCCGCCTGCGCAGCCGGCTGCGGCGGATCCTCAGCGACAACGGCAGCACCGGCCTCGATGAGGTCCTCGCCGGACAGGCGACCCGCATCGAGCAGCTGGCCACTCGAGTCGACGCGTTGACCGCCCTCCAGCGTGAGCTCGAGACGTCGACCGGACGTTCGCTCCAGAAGGTCGGCGTCGTCCGGTTCAATCCGTTTCAGGACAGCGGCGGCGACCAGTCGTTCGCGATCGCGCTCCTCGATCAACGCGGCAGCGGGGTCGTGGTGTCGAGCCTGCATGGCCGCGCCGAGACCCGGATCTTCGCGAAGCAAGTCACGAACGGTCGCTCCACCCACTCGCTCTCCGACGAGGAGCAGCAGGCGATCCGCGAAGCCCTGAAGTGAGCGTGAACGGTGCGGCGAGCGCCATCGCGATCCTCAACCCCGAGGCCGGGCACGGCAAGGGTCGGAAGCTCGCGACGACGCTGGCGGGGGTGTTCCGCGATGCCGGGATGCGCATCGAGGTGCTCGTCACGCCCGCGCCGGCGGAGGCCGCGCGACTCGCGGCCGAGGCGGCCGACGACGGCTACGCGACGGTGATCGCGGCGGGCGGGGACGGCACCGCGAACGAGATCGCGAACGGGCTCGTCGGTACCACGACCGCGCTCGGGCTATACCCGCTCGGGACGGGGAATGATCTCGCGCACAGCCTCGGGTATCCGAAGCGGCTCCGCGACGTGCCCGGTTTCCTCGCGAAGGCCCGGCGACGGGTCATCGACGTGGGCGAGCTGAACGGCCGTGTGTTCGTGAACGCGGCGGGCGTCGGGATCGACGGCGTCGTCGCCGAGGGTGTGAAGGGCAGCTCGCGGTATGTCGGGTCGACGCTCGGCTACTTCGCGGGCGCGCTCGGCGCGATCGCGCTGTACCGCGCGATGCCGATGCGCATCACGATCGACGGAGAATCGCGCGACGGGCGCCACCTCATCGTCGTCGCATCGAACGGCCGCTACTTCGGCGGCGGCATGCAGCCGGCACCGAAGTCCGCGCTCGATGACGGCTGGCTCGATCTGACCGTGGCCACGGAGCTGGGAAAGCTCGCGACGCTCGGCGCGCTCGCCCGCCTGTACCGCGGCACGCATCACAACGGGACCACGATCCAGGCGATCCGCGCACGCAACGTCGAGATCGCGCTCGACCGCCGCGTCGCCGTGGAGATCGACGGCGAAGTGATCTACGCGAGCGAGATCGCCATCAAGATCCGTCCCGGCGCGCTCGCGGTGCTGGCCGCATGAGCGACGCTCGGCGGCGGGTCCCGTCGGTCGACGCGGTCCTGCGCGCCACGCCGGCGGATGCCGGGGAGCGTCGCCGGCTGGTGCCCGCGGTCCGCGCGGTGCTCGCCGAGGCGCGCTCGGGAGGGACGGAGATCCTCGACCCCGCTGCCTACGCCAAGCTCGCGCGCGAGCGGGTCGCCAAGCGTGACGCACCGACCCTGCGCCCGGTGATCAACGCCACGGGGGTGGTGCTGCACACGAACCTTGGGCGCGCGCCGCTCTCGGACGCCGCGCTCGGCGCCATCCGCGACGCGAGCGGGAGCGTCAGCGTCGAGTACGACCTCGATCGCGGCGCGCGCGGCGAGCGTCACGGCCACGCCGCGGGGCTCCTCGCGGAGGTCACCGGCGCGGAGGACGCCGTCGTCGCGAACAACGGCGCGGCCGCGGTCCTGCTCGCGCTCGCGGCGCTCGCGGCCAAGCGGGACGTGATCGTCGCCCGCGGCGAGCTGGTCGAGATCGGCGGTGGGTTCCGGATCCCTGACGTGCTGGCGCGGTCCGGCGCGAAGCTCGTCGAGGTCGGCACGACGAATCGGACGTATGTCCGCGACTACGCGAACGCGATCACGGAGAAGACCGGTGCGATCCTCCGGGTCCACCCGAGCAACTTCGCGCTTCGCGGATTCGTCGCGAAGGCGGCCTCGAGCGACCTGGCGAAGCTCGCGCGCGAGCGCGGCGTGGCGTTCATCCACGACCTCGGCAGCGGCACGCTGCTCGATACCGCGCGGTTCGGGCTGGGCAGGGAGGAGACCGTCCAGGACGCCGTGAAGGACGGTGCGGACGTGGTGACGTTCAGCGGCGACAAGCTCCTCGGTGGGCCGCAGGCCGGCATCGCGGTCGGGCGCACGGAGCCGATCGGGAAGCTGCGGACCCACCCGCTCATGCGCGCCCTACGACCCGACAAGCTCACGATCGCGGCGCTCGTGGCCACCGTCGCGGCGTATCGCGATGGCACCGCGCAGGAGACGCTGCCGGTCTGGCGGCTCATCTCAGAGACGACCGCCAGACTCGGGCGGCGCGCGAAGGCGATCGCCACGCGCCTGCAAGCCGCCGGCATCCCGGCCGTGGTCATCGAGACGAACTCGACCGTCGGCGGCGGCTCGCTCCCCGAGGAGACCCAGCCCTCGCGCGGCGTCGCGCTGTCCGCGGCGTCGGCCGCGCGTGCCGTCGGCGCGCTCCGGGGGGCGGTTCCGCCGGTGATCGCGCGGATCATCGACGACCGCGTGGTGCTCGACCTGCGGAGCGTGTTGCCGGAGCACGATGATGCACTGGCTACCGCGGTGATCGGTGCGCTCGCCGGCGCACAGAACTAGGGGAGGGATCCAGATGCAAATGCGCACGATCGCGACGGACCGAGCGCCCAAGGCGATCGGC
This sequence comes from Candidatus Limnocylindria bacterium, assembly GCA_036375335.1. Lineage (GTDB taxonomy): Bacteria > Chloroflexota > Limnocylindria > P2-11E > P2-11E > UBA4735. The sequence goes on along the minus strand of DASUSA010000240.1, from coordinate 5,407 downwards.
CCGTACAGCCAGGCGGTCGCGGCGGGCGAGCTGATCTTCTGCGCCGGCCAGGTCGCACTCGATCCCGCGAGCGGCGAGAGCGTGACCGGCGACGTGCGGGCGCAGACGGAGCGGGTCCTCGAGAACCTGACGGCGGTGCTGGCCGCGGCGGGCTCCGACCTGCCGCACGTTGTGAAGACCACGGTGTACCTCACGGACTTCAACGACTTCGCCGCGATGAACGAGATCTACGCCGCGCACTTCGGCGAGCATCGCCCGGCGCGCGCGACGGTCGGCGTGTCTGCGCTCCCGAAGGGCCTGCGTGTGGAGATCGAATGCGTCGCGATCCGCGTCAAGTAGACGATCGCCAGCCCCTTCCGCTCCGGGCAACGTCGATCGTGCTCGGTCTCTGGGTCGGGGGCCTGGTCGTCCTCGCGTTCGTGATCGTGCCCGCGCTGTTCGCGACCTGCGGACCGAATCCCGGCATCCAATGAGCGGCGACGCGCCGATTCGCGTCGTCGGAACAGCCGGACACGTCGATCACGGCAAGTCGACGCTCATTCGCGCCCTCACCGGGATCGACCCCGACCGGCTGCGCGAAGAACGCGAGCGCGGCATGACCATCGACCTCGGGTTCGCCTGGCTCACCTTGCCGGGCGGCGCGGACGTCGGCATTGTCGACGTGCCCGGCCATCAGGACTTCATCCGGAACATGCTCGCCGGCGTCGGCGGCATCGATGCGGCGATGCTCGTGGTCGCCGCCGACGAAGGCGTGATGCCTCAGACGCGCGAGCATCTGGCGATCCTCGAGCTCCTCGGCATCGACCGGGGGGTCGTCGCCCTCTCGAAGCGCGATCTGGTGGATGACGAGTGGGCCGCGCTCGTCCGCGCGGAGGTGCGTGCCGCGCTCGCGCGCACGCCCCTCGCCGACGCGCCGATCGTCGAGGTGTCGGCGACGACCCGGAGGGGCCTCGACGAGCTGCTCGCGGCGCTCGAGACGGTCCTCGGCGCGGCGCCGCCGCGGCGCGACCTCGGGCGGCCACGCCTGCCCATCGATCGCGCATTCACGATGACCGGGTTCGGCACGGTGGTCACCGGCACGCTGGTCGATGGCGCACTGCGCGTCGGCGACGAGGTCGAGCTCGTCCCGGGTGGCCTGCATGGCCGGATCAGGGGCCTGCAGACCCACCGGCGGCCGATCGAGGTCGCGCAGCCGGGTTCGCGGGTCGCCGCCAACCTCACCGGCATCGAGAAGGAGGCGATCGACCGCGGGATGGTCCTCGGGCATCCGGGCACGCTGACGCCAACGAGCGCGATCGGCGTGCGGCTCGCGCTGCTGGCGGACGCGAGCGCTCCGCTCGAGCATGACGATGCCGTCCGCGTCCACGCCGGGACGGCGGAGGCGATCGCGCGCACCGCCGTGCTCGAAGCCGGGGCGATCGCGCCCGGCGGCATCGGCTGGGTGCAGCTTCGGCTCGCCACGCCGATCGCCGTGTCGGTCGGTGACCGGCTCGTCGTCAGGCGCCCATCACCGTCGGAGACGCTCGGCGGCGGATCGGTGGCCGATACGACCGGTGAACGCGCGCGGACGCGGGCGGATGCGGTCGCAGCGCTCGAACGCCGGAGCGCGCCGTCGGCCGCAGACCGGCTGCTCGCGTCACTCGACGCGCCGCGCACGCCGGCGGAGGCTGGCGAGCGGAGCGGTCTCGACACGGCCGCGCGTGACGCGGCCTACGCAACACTCGTCGCCAGCGGTCGGGCCGTCGCCCTCGCGGACGTCGCGGTGTCGCGCGACGTGTTCGAGGCCCTGGCCACGCGCGTCGAGCGGACCGTTGCGATGACCCATCGGCGAGCGCCGTTGCGGGCTGGCGCCTCACGCGAGGAGGTGCGGAGCGCGCTCGACCTCGCGCCGAAGCGATACGCCGCGCTCGTCGCGCGTCTGGTCGCCGACGGGCGCATCGCCGAGCGCGGCAGCGCGCTCGCGCTGCCCGCGCACCGACCGACGCTCACGCCGGAGCAGGAGGCGCGGTGGGCGGACGCGCGAGGGGCTCTCGCGCGCGAGCCGCTCCAGCCGCCGAGCGCGGCGACGCTCGAGCGTGAACACGGGATCGATCTCGAGCTGCTCGTGGCATTGGCCGAGCGCGGCGACATCGTCCGTGTCGGCGGCGATGGAGTGTTCCTGCCCGACGCGGTGCTTCGATTCGGTGACGCGATCATCGACGTACTCGCGAGCGGTCCGATCACCGTTGCCAAGGCCCGCGACCTCACCGGATCGAGCCGGAAGCACGTCCTTCCGTTGCTACAATTCCTCGACGACCACGGCCTGACTCGGCGCGTGGGCGACGATCGCGTCCTCATCAACGATCCGGAGGCCAGCCGGGAGCAGCTCCGCCGCGCGATCAATCGCGTGCCCGCGCGCAAAGGGGAGAGGGAATGAAGTTCCGCGCCGTTCGTCCGGCAGACGCATCCGGGGCCGAGGTCACGATCGTCCCGCTGTTCGAAGACAAGCAGACCCCGAAGTCGCTGGCTCGCGGCAAGCGCGCCATCGTCGACCGGCTTGCCGGAGAGCGCGGCGCCTCCACCCTCTACAACGTCTTCACGCACGTCGGCGGCGACAAGGACGGCCGCGTCGTGGTTGTCGGTGCGGGCAAGCGCGCGGAGTACGACGCCGAGCGCGCGCGGAACATCGCGAGCGCCGGCATCAAGTCCCTCTGGCGGACTGACGCGAAGGCGGCCACCATCTACGCGGACCCCACGACCATCGGCGAGCAGCGGGCCACCCAGGCCGCGGTCGAGGGCGCCCACTTCGCGATGTGGCGGCCGGAGGCGCATCGCAGCAAGCCCGAGGACCGCCGGCTGCCGCCGCTGACGACGGTCACCATCGCCGTTGACGGCAACGTGAAGGACGCACTCCGGCGCGGGGACGCGGTCGGGCAGGCGGTCAACCTCGCACGACGGCTCGCGAACGAGCCGGCGAACAAGATGACCCCATCGATCGTTGCGCAGGAGGCGCGGGCCGTAGCGAAGGACGCCGGCGTCGACGTCGAAGTGCTCGACCGCAAGAAGTGCGAGAGCCTCGGGATGTGGAGCTATCTCTCGGTCGCGCAGGGCAGCCACCAGCCGCCGCAGTTCATCGTGCTCCGGTACCGCGGCCGTGGCGGGAACGGCTACGACCTCGGGATGGTCGGGAAGGGCATCACCTTCGATTCGGGCGGCATCTCGATCAAGCCCGCCGACGGCATGCATCACATGAAGGCGGACATGACCGGCGCTGCGTCGGTCATCGCGGCGATGGGCGCGATCGGTGCGCTCAAGCCGAAGGTGAACGTCATCGCGATCGCGCCGTGCACCGAGAACCTGCCGGGCGGCGGCGCGACGAAGCCCGGCGACGTGTTCACCAGCATGAGCGGTAAGACCGTCGAGGTGATCAACACCGACGCCGAGGGCCGCCTCGTCCTGGTCGACGGGATCACGTACGCCCAGCGCGAAGGCGCGACGAGAGTCGTCGATGTCGCGACGTTGACCGGCGCGATCGCCATCGCGCTCGGCAACCACTTCAGTGGCCTATTCGGAAAGCCGGACACCTTCGTCGAGGAGGTCCGCCGGGTCGGCGGCGAGGCGGGGGATCGGCTCTGGCCGATGCCGCTCACCGACGAATACCGGAACGAGATCAAGAGCGACATCGCCGACATCGCGAACAGCGCCGGCCGCGAGGGCGGCGCGATCAAGGCCGCGGCATTCCTCGACGCGGCCGTCGAGGGCGGAACCGAATGGGCGCACCTCGACATCGCGGGAACGTTCTGGAGCGACCGAGACCGGTCGCACGCGCCGAAGGGCCCGCAGGGCCCGTCGGTCCGGACGCTCGTCGCGCTCGCGGAGCACTACGCCCGCACGTAGGTCCGCAGCCTCCTGCGTAGGATAGAACGGATGAGCCAATCCGTTCTCGTCGTCGGCGCGGGGCTCGCGGGATCCGAAGCGGCGTGGCAGCTCGCGCGCCGCGGGATCGCGGTCGAGCTCCAGGAGATGCGCCCCCAGATGTCCACGCCCGCGCACCGGACCGCTCGGGCGGCCGAGCTCGTCTGCACTAACTCGTTCAAGTCAGATGCACCCGAGCTCGCCGCCGGCCTTCTGAAGGAGGAGCTGCGGCAGCTCGGATCGTTGGTCCTCCGGGCCGCCGATGGTGCCCGGGTGCCGTCGGGCCAGGACCTCAGCGTCGACCGCGACGCGTTTGCCGCGACGGTCGAGGCCGGGCTCATCGAAGCCGGCGTGCGCCGGACCACTGGTGAGCTCGTGGCCATCGACCTCGAGCGCACGACAATCGTCGCCACCGGACCGCTCACCTCGCCCAACCTCGCGGCGGCCCTCGAACGACTGACCGGCCAGGAGCACCTGCATTTCTTCGACGCCGCCGCGCCGATCGTGGTGGGGGACTCCATCGACCAGACCGCGCTGTTCCGCGCCTCGCGCTACGGCAAGGGCGGCGACGCATACCTGAATATCCCGCTCGACCGGGCTCAGTACGAGGCGTTCGTCGCCGGCCTCGTTGCCGCCGAGCAGGTCGAGTTGCGCGACTTCGAGAAGACGATGTGGTTCGAGGCGTGCCTGCCGGTCGAGGAGATCGCGCGCCGCGGCCCGGAGAGCCTGCGGTTCGGACCGCTGAAGCCGCTTGGGCTCACCAATCCCCGCACCGGGAAGCGCCCATACGCGGTCGTTCAGCTCCGGCCCGACGATGCCGCAAGCGACCTGTACAACCTCGTCGGCTTCCAGACCAACCTGCGCTGGCCCGAGCAGCGGCGCCTGTTCCGCGCCCTCCCGGGGCTTGCGAACGCCGAGTTCGCGCGCCTTGGGGTCATGCACCGCAACACCTATGTGAACTCGCCGGCGCTCCTGCTGCCGAGCCACCGCCTCCGGTCGACCCGGCGCACGTATCTCGCCGGGCAGCTGGTCGGCGTCGAGGGCTACCTCGAGTCCGCGATGAGCGGCCTCGTCGCCGCACTCAACGTGGCTGCTGCCCAGACCGGCGATGACGAAGTGGTGTTCCCAGCCGACACCGCCATCGGGTCATTGATCCGCTACGTCACGACCCCGCAGCGCGAGTTCGCGCCGATGAACGCGACCTGGGGCCTCTTCCCACGGCTCGAGGACGCCCTGCAACGCACCGACCGGCGGGCGCGCGCCCGCAGCCACCTGGCCCAGGCCCGCGCTTCGTACGCGCGCTTCCTCGCCTCGCGACCGGATTTGGTTGCGACGGCCGAGGCCGTGGCTCTCGCCCCGGTCCCGTGACCGAGCAGCTCAGCTTCGGGCTGGGCGAGGAGCGCCCGGACATCCTCGCCCGGCTCACCGTCGAGCAACGCCAGGCGGTCGAGCATGGCGAGGGGCCGCTCCTCATCGTCGCCGGAGCCGGCACCGGCAAGACCCACGTCCTCAC
>DASUSA010000239.1:0-2346 GCA_036375335.1 Candidatus Limnocylindria bacterium | reverse complement strand
AATGAAGAGGCCAAGACCCTCTGCGCGGCCGGATTCATCGCCAAGCCATTCGACATCGACCACGTCATCAGCGCGATCGAAGGAGTCTGCTAGCCGCTCACCTGGGCGGCCTTCAGCTTCAACCGCTCGAACAGCGGGATGAGGCTCGCGGGCGAACTCCACATCCCGGCCATGAGATCGCCGACCTTCGCGATTCGCGCGGCCATCGTCTCCATCGTGAAGTCCGCGGCTTCGACGTCGGCCACCTCGTCCCAGCGCAACGGCGCCGACGCGCGGGCATCCTGCGTCGGCCTGATCGAGTACGCGGACGCGATCGTGCGATCGCGCGCGTTCTGGCCGAAGTCCACGAACACGCCGGTCCGGTCGGCTACCTTCCACGTCGTCGTCGCGATATCTGGTACGCGACGCTCGACCTCCTGCGCGAACGCCTTCGCGAACCGGCGCACTTCGGGAAAGGGCAGTTCCGGGACGATCGGGGCGAGGATGTGGATCCCGGTCGATCCTGAGGTCTTCGGCCAGCTCGCGAGCCCGAGCTCGTCCATCACGTCCTTCACCACGAGGGCGATCGTGCGGACGTGCGACCAGGGATCGCCGCCGCGCGGATCGAGATCGATGAGCAGGTAATCCGGGCGTTCGACGTCGCCGATGCGCGACGACCAGGTGTGCAGGTCGATGCAGCCGAGGTTCGCGATCCACGCGAGCGCGGCCGCGTCGTTCACGACCGGGAAGTCCGCGGTCCGGCCGCTCGGGAATTCGATCAGGTACGTCTCCAGCCACTCGGGGTGCGGCACGGGCACACGCTTCTGATAGAAGAAATGGCCGTCGACGCCGTTCGGGTACCGGAGCATCTGCATGACCCGCTGCCGCACGTGCGGCAGCACCGCCGGAGCGACGGACACGTAGTAGTCGACGAGGTCGCCCTTCGTCAGCCCACGCTTCGGGAAGAACACTTTCTCCCGGTTCGTGACGGTGACGTCCCGGCCAGCCACTTGCACGTATGCAGGATGACGCATCATGCGGTCGCGCGACGGCTTGGGAGGCTGGAATGATCAGGCGCTTCGTCAACCGGAGCCTGCTGGACAAGTGGGGCTGGGGCGTCGGGATCGCCGACTTCTATTCGACGGTGGAGCGGGCCATCTTCCGGCCGCAGTGGCTCCGCAGCTTCCTCCATGGGACGTGGCTCGGCCATCCCCTGCACCCGCTGCTCACCGACGTGCCGATCGGAGGTCTCACGATCGCGCTCATCCTTGACCTCCTCGGCATCTACGACGGCGCGAACTGGGCGACGCTCCTCGGGTTCGGCGGCCTGATCCTCGCCGCGCTCGCGGGGTTCGTCGACCTCAGCGAGACCGATGGCAAGGCCCGCCAGTACGGCGGCGTCCATGCGACGTTGATGGTCGTCGCGCTCGTCTTCTACCTGTTCTCCCTCGTGGTGCGATTCGGCTACGCACCGGGCACGCCGTTCCAGTCGATCCTTCTCGCGGCCGCCGGCTATCTGTTCATCGTGCTGGGCGCGTACATCGGTGGTGACCTGGTCTTCACCTTCGGCAACATGGTCGATCGCCACGCCTGGCGGACGGGCGGGACCAAGTGGGCAGCGCTCGATGTGACCGAGGTGCCGGATCGGCAGCCGACGAAGGCCAAGGCCGGCGCGCAAACGGTGGTGCTCGTCCGGACGGGCGAGAGGATCCAGGCGTTGCACGACACCTGCGCGCACGCCGGCTGCTCGCTGTCCGAAGGCAAGATCGTCGGCGACACGATCGAGTGCGGCTGCCACGGCTCGCGGTTCAAGCTCGTCGATGGCAGCGTGGTGGTCGGCCCCGCCACATTCGACCAGCCGTCGTACGAGGTGCGCCGCGCTGAGGGCAAGCTCGAGGTGCGCCGGGTCCGCTAGGCCGCGGCACCCGACTACGCTCCGGCGATGGGACTGGTGTTCGGCTGCATCGCCCCGCATGGCGGGATCGCGATCGCCGAAGCGTGCGGGCCGGACGAACGAGATCTCGCCGTCGTCACGCGGCGCGGCATGGAGGAGCTCGGCCGGCGGTTCGACCGAGCGAGGCCGGAGGTCGCGATCGTCCTTACGCCGCACAACGTCCATGTCGATGGGGCCATGGCCGTGATCACCGCGGGGACCGTCTCTGGCGCGCTCGAGGGGCATTCCGACGTCAGGCTGCACCTCGCCGTTGACCGCCCGTTCGCTCTAGCGATCCGCGATGCGATCGCCGCAGCGGGCATCCCCGTCGCCGGCGTGAGCTACGGCGCGAACGACGCCGCCGCCGCGAGCTTCCCGATGGACTGGGCCGTCCTCGTGCCGCTCTGGTTCATGGGCGGCCGCGCCGAGCCACC
>DASUSA010000238.1:0-3469 GCA_036375335.1 Candidatus Limnocylindria bacterium | reverse complement strand
GCACGACACCGCGTGGCGAGCTGTCGGAATTCGAGATCGTCGCGGCGCTTCTGCGCGTCGGTCGCGTCGTCCTCCGCCCGCGCTCAGCGGACCATCGGCATGACCTCGTGATCGACAGGGCGGATGGAACTTCCGCGAGTGCAGTCCAAGCAAGCTGCACGTCGCAAGCGCGATCGTGTTCCGCGTTTGCTCGGGCGCTCGGCGGCCCACGAAAATGTGTCCTTGCAGCCGCCAGATCGGGGCGTCCGCGGTCCACCGCGACGAGACGTCACGCTCGTATCTCATTCCGATGGCGACGGTCGCCGATGGCACGGCGCGCGCAAGACTGCGAGGCGGGCCTGCGAAGGATGGCCGCGGCAAAGGGCGTCCGGGCCGCGAACTATTTGAGATCCGGGCGCGCAGCCGGATCAGCTCGCCCGGATCAGAGCGGCCGTCCGATCAGCCAGTGATGCCCGAACGGATCCGCGACCCGACCTTGGCGCATCCCATACGGCTGATCCGCGATCGGGAATACGACCGTCGCGCCTGCGGCCGTCGCTCGCGCGGCGACCGCGTCCGGATCCTGGACGACAAGATTGAGACGAACGCTCGTCCCGCTCAACGTCTGCGGGCTCACGTTGTATGCGGCAAGATTCTCGTCGACGACGAAGAAGTGCTGACCGTCGATCGCGAGCTGCGCAACGATCTGACCGGTCGGCGACCGCGCCGGCGGCGCGACCTCCCGAGCGCCGAACGCGCGCTGATAGAACTCGATCGCCTTTGACGCGTCCCGCACGGTCAGCATCGGCGTGAGGGTCGTGTCCATCAGTCCCGCCGGAACAGCAGGATCGACGCGGTGAAGCCGTGCAGGAAATTCTTCCCGGCCACCGGACCGATCTCGCCAGCCGCAAAGAAGCCGGCGACCGGCACGTCACCGAACGCGCGACGCACGGCGGTCACGTCGTGGTCGGGCTGACCGAACAGCGCCGACCCACGGCCGTTGCACGAGAAGAGGAGCGCGCCGGCTACGTCCGATGGTCGCGCTGTCCGTTCCCGCTCGAGCACGATGCGAAGATCCTCGCGTGCGGACTCCGCGTCACGCACCTGAAACTGGACCGTGCGGCCGACCTCGACGACATCGCTGATCGCGATGGCCCCGGTGTCCCGATCAACACCCACCACGTTGCGCACGAGGAAGTCGCCGCGGCCCAGCTCAGGCTTCGTCTCGGTGATCGCGGACCCGACGTGCAGTCCGCGCCGGATCAGCAGCTGATCGCGATCGGTCGATTCCGCGTACAGCTCCTCAATCCGCGTCATCGCAGGCGCGCCACCCATCTCGAACAGCACATTGCGCTCGGCCCGCGTCACGGCGTAGGTGCGCCCCACCGGGCGGCAGCCCTGGGACACGACCGTCGTCATGCCGCCACCGGTCAGGATTGCGCCCACCGCGCCATCGCGAAGGATCTCGTCGTTGAAGTAGAGCGAGTTGCGGCCGGCCTCCAGACCACCCGAGGCCATGCCGCCGACGATCGGGATGCCCGGGCTGGCGTCATTCAGGTGATCGAGCAGCACGTCGGCGGGGAACGAGAACGGATCGGCGAGCATCACCATCACCGGCTCCTCGTCCGGTGAAGGGAGGTCCTCGAGGCCTTCGATGATCGCGTGATCGTCCTCGCGCTGGAATGTGAGCCGGAACGGTTGCACGCCGATCCCAGGCAGCGACGCCGCCCACGCGACGACCGCCGGCGCATCCTCGATCTCGCGCCTCGCCCCGATCACCCCGCCGGCGGAACAGCCAAGCACGGTCGCGCCCTCGACGCGGTCGGTCGCGACATCGATGATCGCGCGCTGCACGTCCTCGTGCTGCGGCGAGACGAACAGGAACACCAAGTCCGCGGGCCGGCCGCCGAGCGGCGCGAGTGCGGCATCGAGCGCCGCACGCGCGGCAACGCCACCGTCCTCGTCAGTGGAAAGCCCGGCGCCGACGCGCGGTCTGATACCCGTCGACCTGGCCGTGCCGGTCCGATCGGTGGTCACGAATTGAGCGTACCGCGCGCGAAAAGCGCCGGCGGTGCTAGTTGGGCCGGAGCGGTACGCGGACGACGCGGCCCCGGGTGGCGACTCCTCGAGCGGCGGCCTGATCGTCGATGAACGGTGCGGCGGCGGCGGCCCGCCAGATGTGGCCCACGGTCTCGCCGCTCGGGCAGAGCATCAGGGCGCCGCTATCCACCGACACGAGCGGCGCGGTCGGCTCCGACTGGTGGGTCTCGCGGATGCACACGAAATCGAGAAGGCGATCATCGTTCATGGGATGCAGTCCAGCAGCGCGCTGCATGCGACGCCTGCGCCGATCGGGGGAACCGCGCGGCGCCGGCACGATGTCCACCTTTTCGGGGGACTTGCCGCGATCGGTCGGCCGTTCAAACCAGTGATGACCGATCGGATCGACTTCGTGTGCGTCCGTCCAGACCATCAGGTAACGACCCTCGGTGAGGCGCTCACCGTGCATGCCGAGAAATGGGCGTACTGCCCGTCCGCCCATCCCGACGGGCACGAGTGGCGCGCCTGCGGCGGCCTGGGCCTCGACGATCTGAAGCGGCTGCTCCAGCGATTTCCGGTCAACCGGATCGCCAGCGCCGGCTGACCCCGCGGCGTCACCGAATGACCTCCCCCACGCGGGTGGCGACCCGCCGGTCCAGGCGCTGTCCACTGGCAGTCGTGGCCGTCATCGAGCACCTTTGCGCCAAGCCCGAGCATCAGCTACCGCAGGACGTCGGCAGCCCGGTGATCCTGTACGCCGGCGCGTGGAGCTACTGCCCCGCCGGGGCCACCGCCGACCATGATTGGCGCGCAACCGGGGGCCGGACCCTCGCCACCGTCCGTGAGTGGCTCGGCCGACCATCGGCGGCGACCTCGCTCACGCGCTAGGCCCCGCCGAACGCGACGTCCTTCGTCGCGACCGTCCCGGCCGTCCGTCCCGGCGCCGTCTGATTACCCCAGTAGAGGTTCGTGTGTGCGATCACCTGCTCCGGGGGCGGCGCGCCCCACGCGGTCAGATCCTCCGTGGTGTGCGCATCGCTCACCAGGGTGGCGTCGTACCCGCGAGCGAATGCCCCATGGAGCGTCGAGCGGACACACGCGTCCGTCTGGGCCCCGACGACCACGAGCCGCCCGACCCCGAGACCGGCCAGCACCGACTCGAGCGTGGTGTCCTCGAACGAGTCGCCGTAGTGCTTCTCGATCAGCGGCTCAGCCTGAGCGGGCGCGAGCTCGGGGACGATCCGCCAGCGCTCACTCCCCCGCTCGAGCCCTTCGTCCGAATGCTGCACCCAGACGACGGGCACCTGTTCCCGCCGTGCCTTCTCGACCAGGCTCCCGACGTTCGCGACGACCGCGTCGCGCTCGTGATTTCCCTGGACCACGCCCTGCTGGACGTCGATGACCAGCAGTGCGGTGTTCGGTCGGTTCTTGAGAGTGGTCACGTTTTCTC